>JAHOYU010000072.1 GCA_019038625.1 Candidatus Latescibacterota bacterium
CATATATATAGCCCTGCCAGGCCGAGTTCCGACATGCAGAGGACCACCGAGTTGTGCGCGGTCAGGTGATGGTGCTCTGTGAAATTATGAAACCCCACTCCAAGGATGGGTCGCCAGAAAAGAAGGTTCAGCCCCGTCGCCCAGGCGTCGATACGGCCGCTCGCCGAGGCCTCGTCGATCGACATGTCGGACATCCTGCTAGGACCCAGTGCCAGCGCCGCAGCGCTGAAGATAGCACCTGTGATCAGGCCTTTCACCAGCCCTATCCTTTTGCAGAGCAGCATCGTTGATACGGCCAGAAGCCCGAGGAAGGTACCCCTGGAATTTGTCAGATACAGAGCGTAGATCAATATGGCGAGGGACAGGATCCAGAGGATCCTCTTCAGTATCCCTATCTTTTTATTCAGTGATTTAAGCATGGCGAAAGGTGTAAAGGCGAGTATGGTCAACCCGAGATCGTTCGGGTCTGAGAAGATCCCGATCCACCTGATCCTTCCCTCATACATCGTCTGTCCCGCGATATCATATCCTCTGACATACTGCAGGATCCCGTTCAGTGAAAGTGCCAGGGTCATGAAAAAGAGCAGGTAAAATGTCTGTTTGAGTTGATTCGGATCGACAATCAGGTTGACGATCATGAAAAAGAGGAGAAACACGGGCAGAAAGTCGCTGAACGATTCCTGCGCGCCTGTCAGGTAGAAACGCTGAAGGTGACTCAGTGGTATAAGCAGGAAGAAGACCAACATGAAGATGCTCTGTCTGTTGTTGACCACTCTCATCGGCCGTTTCTCTATTGCGGCGTGCAGTATGAGAGTGCCGAGGAGCACGAACGCGAGAGCGAGCATCAGTGGTTGTTCCCTCAGCGCCGGAACGAATTCCTGGGGACGCAGGTATGTCATCGTCAGATAGATAAGGAGTCCCTGGTATGGATAGAAGAATACAATGGTTCCCACTATCCCCCCGGCGAACACCACCAGCGCGGCTTTAGCGGAGACCAGAAGCAGTGTGATCGCGAATGCCGCGAACACCGTTGCCAGGACCGGTATGACAGATTTGTTCCTCATCGGTCAGTCAGTTTATTTTATTCGCGCCTCAATCGCAATTGATATTTATTTCCGGGTATGTTGAAATCTACCGAAAGGGACTCATCTGGTATTCTTTTTGCAGATTGGATGGTTCAAGAGTAAATCGGGTTTTTGAGGATCAACGGGAAAAGACAGGATATGCCTGAAGAACGATCATTCTTTTTCAGAACTGAAGACAGGCCTCTATACGGGCGGTTGTATGCGCCTGGTGGGGGCACTCCGCCAGCCGGGAGCAGGGGGCTGGTGATCTGCGATTCGCTCTTCGAAGAGAAGTTCTGGTGCGAGAGGGTCCATTCCAATCTTGCGAGGCGTCTTTCCTGTGCTGGATGGACGGTACTGACCTTTGATTATTACGGGTACGGCAATAGCGGGGGAGACAGCGACGATGTGACTCTGACCTCGATATATGAGGATATCGGAGCGGCCTGTGACCTGCTAAGGGGAAAGGGTGTGGACACAGTATCGCTGCTCGGGTTGAGATGGGGAGCTCTTCCAGCATGCGAAGTGGCGTCCAGGAGAGAGGATATCGACAGCATATTCCTGGTAAACCCGGTCAGGAAATGGAAAAAACAGTTTATGAAGGCCCTCAGGGCCAATGTGGCGGGGCAATACGCGATCTTTAAAAAGGTCGTCATGACCAGGGATAAGATCATCGAGGAACTTCTCTCCGGCGGCGACTGCGTCAGATCCGGATACCATATGAACAATATCGATGGATATCTCATATCGAATAAATTCTTCGAAGAGGTATCCGATGCTGCTTTCCCTGAAGCTCTTCCCGGCAATATTTCAAAAGCGGCAGTGATAACGATACCGGAAAATCAGGCATCGTCCGAAGCCTCAGTCGACCCGCTTGCCGAGACCTGGAGGTCTGCCGGTGCCGACTGCGAAGACGTTTTTATAGCGGAAGACAACGCTTTCTGGATAAATAACAGGATATTTACTTCCGATACACCGAGATTTTTCAGTGTCATGGAAGGTCTTCTTGGATCTGTCGGGGATATTGTTCCCGGGGCCAGCAAGGGAGTTCCATCGATCACCGAGGCACCGTCATGTGTCATCGATGGTGTTCGGGAGGAGGCGGTCACGGTCATCTCGCCGGACGGTCACCAATTGTGTGGAGTGACTTACGTGCCGGAGAACGGCCCGCGGAATGAGGGCTTTGTTTTCACCCACGGTGGACTGATAGGCATGAACGGCGCTTTCAGGTTCAATACGAGAGCGGCGAGGAGACTGGCCAGGGCCGGTTATCCGGCCATTTGCTGCGACACTCATGGGATGGGCAGGTCGGGCGGACTGATCGAGAACCAGGAGCAGAGAGTCCTGTTCAGAGAGATCTGCGCCGGACTGTTCGCCGGTGACGTTCATGCTGCGGCATCGTACTTGAAGGAAAAGGCCTCTGTTGAAAAAATTGCTCTTTTCGGAGTCTGTGGCGGAGCGATAACCAATATCCTCTCCCACAGCATCTATGAAGATATCGACGAATCTATTCTTCTCAGTGTGCCGGTCATGTTGCCGAGTCTCGATTACGGCGAGGTCAGGATGAGCGAGGGATTCGCGAAGTTCTACCTGGGACTTTATCTGCGGAAGATCTTCAACCCCGTCGCATGGTACCGTTTCATCACAGGTAAAAGTGAGACTGACAAGATCGGCAAATCGTTGAAAGTCGCCCTGGGCGGTATGATGAAGAAACTGTCGGGAGTCGGCAGAAAGACCGGGAACACTCCCAAGCCAGTGGGCAGCGGAGGGACTCCGGCATCTGGTTCCTGCGTGGCTGCGAAAAAGGAAGTCAGGGGCGGGCTCAGTGTCACTGTTCCCGGTGCGGGAGACCTGCAGTTCAACAAAGGATTTCTCGACGCTTACAACCGTATCACGGGCCGGGGTGGACGCGTGTATTTCATCTTCGGCGAACATGACAATTTCAAGTATGAGTTCAACAGCGAATTTGTCGACGCGATGCCGGAAGAGTTCCAGGCGGGAATAGACGCAGTGACTGTCGAAGAGATAGCTCAAGCCAACCACATGTACACATTGCGCGAATGGCAGGATATCATCATAGACAAATGTATGGCCTGGATAACACCTGGTTGATGGCAGTACGACTTATGCTGCCAGCCAGAGAATCCACACGAAATCTCCGCTAGTCGACCTCAAGTCCGGTCAGCAGGCCTCAGTCGCTGTCCGCGGATTTTTCCAGTCTGTCTCTCACCATCTTGACGACAGACTCATCGGATGCTTCCTCGAGCCTCTCGATGGCTTCCTGCCTCTTCATGTAGCCTCCCCTGACAAGTCCGGCCAGTTCGAAGGCGTAGGGGTGGAAGCCCAGTCGCTCCTTGTGTACATCGATACCTACCGCGTTGAGCAGGCAGTTGGTCGAGTTTGGATCTGTGTCGTCCGGTTTTTTCCAGCCGAGATCCTTGATCTGCTCGATGATGGCCTTTTCATCGTATTCAAGAAAGGCCAGGGGACTCACGTTGGTCGGGAAACGTTCAGGTGTGGAGAAATGATCCTCTGTGAGGAAGTAGTTCGACACGCCTTCGCCCACTACTTTGGACATGGGGTCGGTGAACTGTTCCTGCATCGAACGGATCATGTCAGGATTGTTTTTGAAGATCGAGGCTTCCACCGGGGCTTGTCCCGGTGACCAGCCATAGAAGATGAATGGGATGTTTCCCTCGATCGCAAGACGAAGGGCGACAAACTTGACTATCCCCATGCATGTCGTGCAGATCGAGCTGGCTCTTTCCAGTCCCTTGCGCGAATAGATGTCCTCGTCGGCGCAATGCAGGAAGAGCTTACTTAAAGTGTCGAGCCTGGGCTTGTACAGGACATGGTCCACGTTGAGGCCCTCTACGACATTGCGGATATTCTCAAGTGACTGCGGAGAGATAAACCCGTTGTCCAGCGTCATGGCGAGGATCGAAAGGTCGTACTCGTTTTTCAGTACAGCCATCGTGTACGTCGAATCCTTGCCGCCGCTGAACGCCATAATGGCATCGTATCCACCAGTCCGGTTTTTTTCTGCCAGAAGCTTCTCGAAGCGGCCTTTGTATTTTGCCATCGATTTTTTCAGACGTTCCACACCTCTGAACATCCTGCAGAAATTACATACGCCGTCTTCATCGAATTGTATCCCCGGGTATGTTTCGGGGAGAACGCATTTCGTACATCTTTTCATTACAGCCTTCCTCATAATTTCAGTTCGGGCGCGGGAGGCAGCTGCCTCAGGGTCGCCGTCGCTTTTTTCTTTCTCTCCAGATCTTTCCAGGCCCTGTCGACCTGTTCTACGGTCATGCCGATCACCTCGGCTGTTTTTTCTATAGGGACTTCGTTAAACATCGCGTACATCACCAGGTCCAGAGTCTCGTACGGCATGCAGAAGTAGAAATCCTTGTCGCTCACCGGCAGCGAGTAGGTGTCCGGGCTGGGAGTCCTGTCGAGTACTTCCTGCGGCACACCGAGATGCCTGCCGAGTGCGAATACCTGTGCTTTGTAAAGATCGGTAAGTGGCTCGATATCGACCCCTCCGTCTCCAAACTTGACGAAGAAACCCTGGATGGTCTCGGGTAGATTGGTCGTTCCGCATACGATGTAGTGCCGTTTTTCAGCTTCGTAGTATAGCTGTGTCATCCTGACGCGCTGCTTTATATCGTTTGCAGCCATCATTTTCAGGTAATCCTTGTGAGCCAGTCTTTTCGATTCGATTTTTCCTTCAGCGATCTCTACCTCGAGATGGTAGGTGCTGATCCTGTCCCTGTCCAGGAGGTCCTGCGGGAGAGTGAGGCGGAATTTCTGATCGCCGTCGTACTCGGGGAAATATTTTTCTACGACAGAATCACGCTTGGCGTAGACCCCGAAGACATCGAGCATTGGGGATATCTCTACCTCGTGATACCGGATATCGAGTGACTCGGCACATTTTCGGCCATACTCCCTGCTGACCGGGCTTGAGTCCCGTTCTGGAAGCAGAACGCCGAAAACACGGTCCTTACCCAGTGCCTTAACAGCCAGGGCGGCACAGACCGCCGAGTCGATTCCACCGCTGAGGCCTATTATTATCCCTTTTTTGTGAAAATTGTTCTGTACCTGGTCGCGTATGAAATCGACAAGTTGTTCAGTGATACTTTCTACATCGAAATCAAGTACGTTCCGGTTGAATTCCATTCCTGCTTTCCTTCCATCAGAGATTCTTTGTAGTTATTTTTCCGGTCGTTGTCCTGGGAAGCGATTCTCTCAGCTCTATTATCTTTGGTACCATGAAATCTTCAAGATTGCGCGAGCAGTGGGCGATGATCGCCTTCTCGCTGAGTTCAGATCCATCTTTGAGGACGACGAAGGCCTTTACGGCTTCTCCCAGGATATCGTCGGGAACTCCGGTGACAGCAGCCTCTACCACATCTTCAATGGCGTAGAGCGCGTTTTCCACTTCCCTCGGGCTGACCTTTTCGCCCCTGCTTTTTATGATATCGTCCCTGCGCGAGACAAAATAGAGATACCCTTCCTTGTCCATCCTGAAAAGGTCACCTGTATACAGGGACTTTTCCCACGGATGTATGCCGGGCCTGAGCCTGCGGGCAGTCTCTTCGGGCAGTTCCCAGTATCCCTTCATCACGTTGGCTCCTCTTACGACGAGTTCGCCGGTCACGTCGGGGCGGGTGATGAGGTCATCATTTTCATCGACCAGATAGACCTGCTCGTTCGGCATGCCTTTGCCCACCGATTCGGGGCGTATGTCGATCTGGTCCGGGTGAAGGTATGATACCCTCTTGCATTCTGTAAGCCCGTACATCGAGTATATCTTTGTCGAAGGGAAGACATCTCTCAGTCCATTTATGTGGCTGACGGGCAGCGCCGCCGCTGTATTCGTAATGTAGCGAAGATTGCTGAAATCTTCTTTGGCCAGCTCTTTCATCTGGAGCAGGATGGCTGACATCGTCGGTACAATAGGAAAGCCGGTTGCTTTTTCCTCGTGGATGAGTTTGATAGTCTGATATGGATAGGTGAACGAACGCTCGAGTATCACCGTCCCGCTGAACTGAGCGGCCATTATCACCTGGTATAATCCATAGTCGAAGGAAAGGGGGAGGACGTTTATTATCCGGTCGTTCTCCGTGTTCTCAAGATATGTAGATACAGAGGTCGATGCCGCGACCATGTTGAGATGGGTCAGCATGACGCCTTTGGGATTTCCGGTCGATCCGGATGTGTAGATCAGAGCGGCAAGATCGATATCGATAGCTTTTCGTTCGGGCCTTGTTCCGGGCGCGTCGTTCAGTGCTTCGTCCAGCGTCAGGAAAGTAAGGGTGTCCGGCGATGATTCCTTCAGTTCCCCGGCCTTATCTCCAGCACAGATAACGGTTTTCAGTGATTCTGCTTCCGCAGCGGCTTCCGCCGCCTGTCTCCAGCGTGACTGGTGAGTGATCAGGGCGGCTGCCCGGCAATTGCCCAGTATGTATCGTATCTTGTCCGATTTCGTCGTCGGATTGATGATAAGGAAAACGGCATCCGCCTTCAGGACCGCCCAAAGCGCGATAACGGTCTCGGGAGAATTATCGATCAGTATGGCTACCCTGTCTCCATACCCGACTCCTGAATCACGGAGGGTATGCGCTAGCTGGTTCGCCATATTATCGATCTCTCCGAAACTCAGCCTTCGGTCACCGGAGACGAGAGCCTCCCTGTCAGGATGACGCGATGCGCTGTTTTCCAGAAATTCCTGAAGGAGCATGATACCTGCCTGGGCAAAATGGGTCGGCTGATTCAGCCCTGTTTCTTCGTTACGTAGGCTATGAGCTTGTTGAGTGAATCAAAATTGTCGGGGACGAGTTCCTCGTCCAACACTTCGATATCAAATTCATCTTCAATGAAACCAACGACTTCCAGTACTCCTGTCGAATCGATTATACCCGATTCAAGAAAGGAGTCATCGTCGCCAATAGTTGCGTCGTCGGATCCGAAAAGGAAGTTTTCGATGACAAAACTTTTTATCTGTTCCCTGATATCCAAGAGGACCTCCTGCAAATTTTTATTATCATTCGATTGGTACCCTGTATGGACGGTAACCATTTTACATCAGACTGACTATTATGCAAGAAGAAGTCCAAATCTCTTGTAAAATAACAGATTTACCGGGATTCTCCGCGAGGTGTTTCGCCTGGTTTCCCTGTTTTCAGAATGTGCCGTTGAGGTATGGGTTTCGGACCTTTTCCTCACCGATGGTCGTGGCAGGGCCATGACCGCAGAAGACGGCGGTGTCGTCAGGGAGAGTGAACAGTTCGCTTCTGACCGAGGCCACGAGTGTCTCCATGTCGCCGCCGAAGAAGTCGGTCCTGCCGATCGATCCGGCAAACAGTGTGTCGCCTGCAAAAACGGCATCACCCAGGACCAGGCTTATTCCTCCGAGAGTGTGTCCGGGAGTGTGCCGGACCTCTGCTTCGACTTCTCCGAATCGTATCGTGTCACCGGCGGAAAGAAGGGTCTTTACTTCCGGGTATTCCACATCGCCGAGGCCCCAGTGAGGTGAGTCTTCCACAGATTTTTTCATCGTCTCGATATCGTCTCCATGCATGGCGATCCCGATGTCGAATTCACGCGTCAACCCGGCCGCTGATGCCATGTGATCACTGTGTCCATGAGTAAGCACTATCATGACCGGCCTCAGGCCGTCTTCCTTTACAGCGCTGATAATCGAGGGCGAGTCTCCCCCCGGGTCGATGATTATGGCTTCCGAGCTTTTTGTGCAGGATACGATGAAACAGTTTGTACCGAGTGGCCCTACTACGAGGTGCCTGATCCGGATATCATCCATTCTTCGATTTCTCCCCTTTTTGTGGACAGCGCAACGCCCCTGTTGGACAGACAAGCGCCGCCTGCCCGCAGGGGCGGCATCGCTCGGGAACCGACTTCAAGGTCAGCCCCTCGATAATGAGCGCTTCAGTCGGGCAGACGGCAACACAGGCTCCACAGACGATGCACTTGCTGTCGTCAATGCAAATCAGGTCAATATTTTTTTCAACATCTCGTTCTGACATGTCAATTATAACTCTTTCGATCAATATTTTCAATCCAAAGACTATGTATTCAATCCTGAAAAGGTCTTCCTGGATCTTTTTCTCGCCGACAAGGCTTTCATCAAGGTCTTGCCAAGCAGGGATGGTGACGATCTGAGCAGCACTCCGATCAGTTTGGCGCTGCCCAGTCCTTTTCTCGTGATAAGGCCCTCTCTGGTGTTGAGGGCAGAAAGTACCTTGTCCATCGTTCTGTCGTCGAGACTATAGAAGACCTTTCCAGCAAGATAGAATCTCTTGTTCATTCTGCCTTCATTCCGTTTCCACTCTTTCGTGTAGGTCGAAAGTCCACTGGAACTGAAGTCTCCCTTTTCGAAGCATCTGCATATAGTGGTTGCCGCCATGTCACCAGCCATTATCGCGTTCAGGATGCCACCGCCGGTGAACGGGTTGTTCTGATTCGCTGCCTCTCCGACGGCGATAAATCCGTCCACCGCAAGGGAGGGAAGAGAATCGGACAAAAGCGTTCCGCCACACACGAAACGTTTTCTATCGCCTTCCGGGCAGACGCGGTCCATGAACTTTTCGAGGTAGTCCCTGGCGGTGAGGCCTGAGGCCAGCTCGGGGTTGATTCCCACACCGATGTTGGCGCTGCCGTTCCCCTTGGGAAACACCCACCCGTATCCTCCGGGTGCGAAGGTCGACGAAAGATGGAATTCCACATATTTATCCGGAAGATCCACGCATTCGACCAGGTACTGGGCGCAGGAGAAGATCTCGTCGACCCGGGTAGGGCCTTTCAGCCCCGCCCATCTGGGCGAAAGAGATTCGACCCCGTCCGATCCGACTGTGATCTTGCTTTGCACACGGTATTTTCTGCGGGTGGATAACTCGAGGACATTTACGCCGACGACTTTCCCATCTTCGCGAATTAGACCGGTCGCCTGATGTCCAGTTCTTAGTACGGCTCCATTCGAACATGCGGCCTCAGCGATATGGAGGTCGAGGAGTTCACGGTCGACGATGTAACCTATACCCTTCATCTCTTTCTGGTATCTTTTTCCGTCAGGTGAGACGATGGTCAGGCCGTTCACGACGCTGGTGACGAATGGTTCCTTCACATCTATATAGCGGGCTATTCCCTCAGCCGGGCCTATCGCTTCGGCGCAGCGGACCGGGTATCCGATCCTCTCTCTTTTTTCGAGTATCAGCGTGGAAAGACCCAGGCGGGAAACACCAGAAGCGGTCCGGGTACCACCAGGACCGCCACCGATGACAACTACATCGAAACGTTCATCAGTCATCATTCATCAGAAGTAGTAATAGAAGTTCATCGCAAGCGAAAGACCCGAATAATCGATGTCGAAATTAGCGTTATGGATATCGAATTTGCTCTGGGACATCTGGTACTTACCCTCCATACCTGCAGCCAGCTTGTTGGTCAAAAGGTACCGCATGCCGAATTCGATATGGATCCCCGACTGGAATGTGGTCTGGTCGAGGTTTTCATCGGGCAGGTCGTAGCTGGCTCCCAGACCGGTGACGGCGCTGGTCTCAAGCTTCACCATCGGGATCACGCCGGAGAAGCCACCGGCGATATACGGCGCCAGGGCGCTTACTTTCGGTTCGATCAGGTAGTAGGCGAAACCCAGATCGATGGAGAAATAGTAGATTTTCAGTTCTCTCTCGATATCTAGAGGGATATTGTCCGCGTCGGGAATCTCCTGGATGAAATAGCCGACACTCGAATTATTCAGGTAACAGAACGATATATTGCCCCTGAAGAAATGGAAGGGAGTGACCATTCTCTCATACCCTATCGAGGCGTACGGCGATGTGGATATTCCTTCGAAGAAATCCTTTCCACCCTGAAGCTGGGCCCAGAAGCTCAGGTGATCAGTCAGATACTCGTCGTCTGGTCCGTCGATGAACCCGAAACTGAAATTGATGTTGCTAATAGGAATGGGACCGAAATACTTCTTCTTCTTGTAGACCGATGGCCCCGCCTGAATGCTGTTTGCGAAGAAAATGGCAACCAGGACCGAGATGAACAGAAAAGTCTTTTTCATGAATGCTCCCATCGTCTGCGGATATTTCCCTGGACAGAACCCTCTATGGTTAAAGTTACTTCCAGAATTGTTCGAAGTCAATCCAAACATCAATCGTACGACGAGTTTGGTACCAGACAAAGAAATCTCGCAGGTGATTCTCCGGTGTTCGAGAACCGATGCATATTGCCTCCGGGTACGAAGATAAAATCACCTCCAATGAACGGTTTTTCTTCACCCTCGAATGTCAGGATGCCCTCGCCGGACACTATATAGACCTCATGTTCCCATTCGTGCGAGTGGAGGGGAGTGTGTCCTCCCGGGCCGACCTCGAACAGTCTCATCGCGAAATTCGGGGCGCCGTCAGCCTTCGAGATCAGCCAGCGGATCGATACATTCTCGACGCCTTCCATCTTCACTTCGCTGGCTTCGATCTCTGTCGCTTTCCCGATCTTAAGATCCAGCATCTAATACCTTCCTGTCTTTTGAATGCAACATGAGTATTTCCAGGTTCAATGACTCCAATTCAAGAGGACATTAAGAGCATAAGCAGGGGATGGGGAAGGTTACAAGTGGTTTTTAATGGCCGGGAGCAATTCAAATATTTCCCGCTCAGAAAGAATGCCTTGTCTGTTTCCGGCCCAGTGTGATAAATGTCTTTGACTGTGTTTTCCAGGCAGGATACACTGCCGCTGAATTGAGAATCGCGAGTTTGAAAGGGAATGAAAATAAATAAAAGTTAAAACACGAATAATGACAGTCCAGGCAGAGAACCATGCGGACTGAATATTTGTTGTTGTGCAGGGGTAATGAAAAAGGTGACTACAAAACCGAAGGAGGCGACAGGATGAGAAGAATAGTAGCAGTGACAATAGTCTTTGTTTTTGCGTGGCTGACAGTGGCCAATGCAAATGAGACACAAAACCGTGCTCTGGCAGAGGAACTACTCGATGCAATGGAAATGCAGGAGACCATAGAGAAATCGTTCGAGATGGTGAAGGAGATGATTCCCGCCCAGATGAAAGCGATGGGTGTCTCTGAGGAAGCAACCTCGGATGAGGACAAAGAAGCAGCGCAGAAAATGACGGATCTTATTATGAAGGAAGTCAGTTGGGATAATCTGAAGGATGATTACATTACAATCTATGCCGAGACCTTTACGGAAGAAGAGCTCAGGGGGCTTGTCGCTTTCTACAAGAGCCATGTCGGCAGGAAATTCATTGAAAAGCAGCCGGAGCTGATGAAACGATCCATGCAGATTTCTCAAATGAAGATGATGGAACTTATGCCAAAGATACAGGCGTTGACTCAGGAGATGGAAGATCAGGAAACTGCCCGGCCTGAAAGTGACGAATGAGAAGCTGTTTTTCGCTTGTCTGCCACCTGCGCGTAATGTGAAACGTTTTCTTTGTGTGTATTTCGCAAATGCAGCTTTATCTTGACTTTATGCGAAACAACTGCAAAGATTTTTTCTGTCAGTAATGACGATGATGTCGTTACGACATGATTCGAAAATTCCGGTCCGTGAGGAATCGTATGAATGAAAAGAAGACTCCAGGTTGGTTGATCGAGACTCAGAACAAGAGTTGGGAACCTGAGATCCTGATTTCAGGGATAACTCTTACTTTTCTGTTCATCATCTCCAGCCACATTTACAACTTTTATGGAATGCTGACCCAGGATTTTGGTGTATATGACAAGATCACAAAATTGTCATACGGTATTTCAGTATACACACTGGTCGGGCTGAAGATCATCCTGGTCGTTCATTTAATATTAAGGGGGATATGGACAGGCTTTGTCGGGTTGAGCTATGTGTATCCAGATGGTGTTAACAGACAAAGATTACGCAAGGCTGACACCGATGTTGATTTCTATAAACCTGAACAATATGTCATAATAATTGAAAAGATATGCAGCCTGCTTTTTTCTTTCATCTTTTCTTCTATCACATTTATTATCGGCATTTTTATCATATATATTCCGATTACGCTATTGTTCCTCGTCGGCCTGGACATGACATATATCCATTACAGCACTATGGTGATTCTCTCGATCGTAGCGATTTTGCTCGTCCTCATGGTCATCTTTAATAAAAAACTGAAGAAGACCGGATTTGAACAGCTGGTTGGAAATTCAATCTTCAATAATGCATTTGTGATCTATTACACAAATATTGGTAGAATCAAGACCGGAGCAATGTTTGCGTTATATTTTCTGATCGTGATAGGGCTATCTTTTTCTGATATCTCCAAATATAATTTTGATAACGATGAAAGCGTAGAAATCAGTTCTACGGCTGATATCGTGGATTTAGATAGAGATCATTATGAAGCACTCAGAAATCAGAAATTAAGGATTCCCAGAGCAACGATCGATCGATTCCAGGTGACTGATGACAAGATGGAACTGTTCATCAGTTTTTACAAAGAAGATATATATACGATTAAAAAACTGGAAAACGACCGCGAACTTGCTCGGGAGTTTAATGTCGGATCGGATAGCACCAGGGTCGGATTGCCGGAACTATACGAGGTGACTATCGATGATACTCCTGTTACCGGGCTGAGGTGGTATTCTATTGATAACACTTATACAAGTCAGAAAGGGATCGTAACGAAGATCCCTTTAGGGGCTCTGAGGCATGGATATCATGAATTAAGGATCAACAAGATATTATGGGATATCAATGATAGTGAAATGATACGAATAGTCAATTGGGACGCCATTCCGTTTGAGATGGATAATACTTTAAAAAATACAGATCGGTAAGATGATCGGACAGTCCGGGATTCCCGGAAATGCAAGCTGTTAAATGGTTCGGTAGTTTATTGAAGCTACATATTGAAAATTAATCCCGATATATTCCTGTTCCCACTCACAGAAACCTAAAGTAGTTGAATAAAATATAGTGGTAGTACATACTCGCCCCCTCTGGCACGAGATAAGTATCGGTGCCTTGATTTGGCTGTATCCAAAAGGAAACAGGTAATGAAAACTGTGATAATCGGTGCCGGGAACGCAGGGAAGAACCTGGTAGGCAAGCTTTGCGAGATGGGACACGATGTCGTGGTCATAGACAAGGATGCCGGGGTCCTCGACGAACTGGCCCAGCATCATGATGTGATGACACTCGTTGGCCACGGGGCAGATCCCACAATACTGGAAAATGATATCATCGGTAATATTGATCTGCTGGCGGCTGTGACAAATAACGATGAAGTCAATTTTCTTGCCTGCTGTTGGGCAAAGACTGCTGGAGCTGGTCATACTATAGCCCGGCTGTCGGATACCAAGTTTCTTCATTCGTCACTCGTTGATACCGAAAAACTGGGTGTCGACAGGCCGATGGTACACAAGGGAGAATGCGCAAAAGAGATATTCGATGTCCTCTACATGCCGGGGACACTTGAGGTGACCTCTCTGCTCGACGGCAAGATAGCCGCCATAGGGCTGAAGCTTCCGGACAACACCCCACTCATTGGCAAATCTTTAAAAGAGTTCAGAGCTGACAAGTGGTTCGGCAAAGTGCGGTTCATCGGTCTGGTCAAACAGGGTAAACTGACAATTCCCGACGGCGATTCATGCCCTGAACCTGGAGACGAGATCTATATCGTTCTTCCGGCAGGTGAGACTCATCAATTTCTCGACTGGATAAGAGGGGGGCGGAGAAAAGCGTTCAAGAAGGTCGTCATCGCAGGGGGAGGAGAACTGGGATTGCAACTTGCCGGGCTTCTGGAGGAAACATCGATGGAAACGGTGCTGATAGACCGGCACCGTGGGAGGGCGGAGGACGTCTCCCAGACCTTGAAAAAGTGTCTTGTGATCAACGCGGATGCAGCGGAAGCCACTACCTTGATCGAGCTGGGGATCGGCTCCGACACAGCGTTCGCGGCGGTCACCGGTGATGATGAGATGAACATCGTATGTTGTATTCAGGCCAAACAGCTTGGTGCGGATTTCACCATGGCCCGCATCGATAGATCCGAGTATGTTCCCATTCTCGACAACCTTAAACTGGTGGACCGGGTGGTCAGTCCCAATATCTCTCTGGGCAAGGCCATTCTGCAGTATGTGCGGGGGGAGATCGTAGAGGGTGTAGGATTATTCCACCACATAATCGGTGAGATCCAGGAAGTGGTTATAAAGGCCGGCAGCAGGCGCGTGGGGGCCACTATCAGCGAACTGAAACTCCCGCCTAATTCCATTGTCGCTGCAGTACAGCGGGGTGAACAGGCTTTTGTCCCTACCGGCGACTTCATGCTCAATCAGGGAGATCGGCTGGCAATCTACTGTTTGCCGGAGACCGCCGAAAAAATCAACTCTGCTTTCTGACAGGTTAATATAGTGAATATCCGCGCCGTCACTCATTTGATATCCTACCTGGTCGGGGTCATTTCCCTGGCGATGCTTGCGGGCGCCGGCGTGTCATGGTTTTATGGGGAACCCGTCGCAGTAAAAGGGCTGTTGGAAGCCGCGGTAATTTCGCTGGTCTCGGCTGTGATCATGTGGTTTATCAGCAGGGGCAGCATAGAACTTTCAAGGCGTGACGGGTTTGGCATAGCGACTTTCGGATGGCTTTTCGCTTCGATCTTTGGCGCCCTGCCATACATCCTTTCCGGTGTGATTGTGGATCCCATACCTGCTGTATTCGAGACGATGTCCGGTTTCACGACTACCGGGGCCTCGGTCCTGACCAATCTGGAAGCTCTGCCGCGAGGCATATTGTTCTGGAGAGCGATGACCCACTTTTTCGGTGGTATGGGCGTACTCGTGCTGTGCGTTGCTATCCTCCCGTTTCTGAAGGTCGGAGGAATGCAGATCTACAGGGCCGAAGTGCCCGGTCCTTCAAAAGATCGTCTGACGCCACGTATTTCCACGACTGCAAAGTGGCTCTGGGGCGCGTATCTTCTCTTCTGCGTGCTCGAGACTGTGCTTTTAATGCTGGGAGGCATGTCCCTTTTTGATGCCTGGTGTCACACGTGTGCTACGATGGCGACCGGTGGGTTTTCAACACAGACAGCCAGCGTGGGTGCTTACAACAGTGCATACTTTGACGTTGTCATCACTGCCTTCATGTTCATAGCCGGTGTCAATTTCGTCCTCCATCTGAAACTTCTGATGGGGAGACCTTTTGAGTACTTTCGTGATGCCGAGTTCCGCTTTTATCTGTTCTTCTGGCTGGCGGCCTGCCTCGTGCTTACCTTTAATGTCTGGGGCAGCACCTATGAGTCTTTTCCAAGATCACTGCGGGCTGCGTTCTTCCAGGGCACCTCGATTTTGACTACAACGGGTTTTGTCACAGAGGATTTCGACTTGTGGCCTGAGACTTCAAGGATGCTGCTCGTCATTCTCATGTTTGTTGGTGGGTGTGCAGGGTCGACCGGAGGTGGAGTCAAGATCATCAGGGTGTTTACGGGAATCAAAGCGCTCTTCAGGGAAATCCTGCTCTACGTGCGCCCCAACGCGGTCAAGACGATCAGGATCGGCGGCATCAACATGAAAGATCAGTCAGTCTCGAATATCTGCGCGTTTCTCCTGATATTCCTGGCGCTTTTCGCCGTCGGATCATTGATGATGACCGCCTTTACACCTGACATCGTCAGTGCCGCTTCCTGTACCATTGCCTGCCTGGGTAACATAGGCCCGGGGCTTAACAGTGTCGGAGCGACGCAGAATTATTCTTCCATACACGATGCTGGACTGGGTCTGCTGACTATATTCATGCTTCTCGGAAGGCTTGAACTATACACCGTACTGGTTATTTTCCTGCCGGGTTTCTGGAAAAAATAACGTGTTCTGAAGGGGGACTACATCTTGAAACGAAGTGGATCAGTGTTTGGGCTTATGTGTGCGTGCATTTTTCTTTTTGGCACCTGTGTCGTTCACGGGCAACCGAATGGATCAATCGTCGGATCTGGCACCTATGTCGTTGTGGAGCCAGCATCTCTCGACAGTCTCGTGGCGATTGCCGGGGGAGGGGAACACAGTCTGGCGCTCAGTTCCGATGGGTCTATCGTCGCGTGGGGGGCTAACATATCTGTCCAGTGCAACACTCCTGCTCCAAACGAGGACTTTATTGCGATATCAGGTGGGTGGGCCCACTCCCTTGGGCTCAGATCAGACGGGACGATAGGGGCCTGTGGATGGAACTATTACGGCCAGTGCAATATCCCCGCGCCGAACGAGGGTTTTGTTGCGATCGCCGCGGGAGAGGGACACAGTATGGGCCTCGGATCCGACAGTACGATTGTCGTATGGGGTAATAATAGCTACAGCCAGCGCGATGTTCCTGTGCCGAACGAGGATTTCGTTGCGATCGCGGGGGGTGGAGAACATTGCCTGGGTCTGAAGACCGATGGGACGATCGTCGCCTGGGGACGGAACCTGGATGTCCAGTGCAACGTTCCAGCACCGAACGAGGATTTTGTGGCAATTGCCGCTGGTGGTGAACACAGTCTGGGTCTCAAGTCAGACGGGACGATCGTTGCCTGGGGACAGAACGGCTATGGACAGTGTAACATCCCGGAGCCAAACACAGATTTCATCGAAATAGCCTCAGGTGGGGATCACAGTCTTGGCCTCAAGTCCGACGGGACGGTAGTGGCCTGGGGACGGAACGACTCCGATCAGTGTAACATCCCGGTGCCGAATGAGAATTTTGCTTCGATCGCCGGTGGTGAGGGACACAGTATGGGTCTGCTGGCCAATGGAGGCGTCGTGATCTGGGGATCAAACACTTCTGGCCAGTGCAACGTTCCCGTTTCAAACGAGGGCTTTGTGGATGTCGCCGGTGGCCAGTATCACACCCTGGGCCTTAAGGCCGATGGGATAGTAGTTGCCTGGGGACAGAACCATCAATATCACCAGTGCGATGTTCCCCTGCCGAACTCTGACTTTGTTGATGTCACCTCACTGGGTAATCACAGCTTGGGGCTCAAGTCGGATGGGACCGTCGTAGCATGGGGGTACAACGATTTCGGCCAGTGCAACGTTCCCGAGCCGAATGACAGCTTTATAGTAATCGATGCTGGGGGAAGGCACAGCCTTGGTCTCAGGCCAGGAGGGACGATCGTGGCATGGGGGGACAATGGTTCTGGTCAGTGCAATATTCCAGCGCCGAACGTAGACTTTTTAGCTATCAGCGGGGGCGCGTCTCACAGTCTTGGCCTGAAGGCCGATGGGACGATCATGGCCTGGGGGAACAACAACTATGGCCAGTGCGTCGTTCCTGCACCGAACGAAAGTTTCATAGCGGTAGCCGGGGGATATTCTCACAGCCTTGGCCTGAAGACTGATGGGACGATCGTGGCCTGGGGGAGTAACACCTCTGGCCAGTGCAATGTCCCAGCGCCGAACGAGGGTTTCGTCACGGTCGTATGTGGCGCGCACCATAGCCTGGGTCTAAAAGCCGACGCGACGATCGTGGCCTGGGGAATGAATGCTTATGGCCAGTGCGACATGCCGGCTCTGAGCGAAGGTTTTGCATATGTCACAGCAGGATACCATCACAGTCTTGGATTGAATCGCGCGGAACTTATTGCGGTCGCATTCAGCAGTATCGCCGCTGACTCCGAAGAAGGGGCAATAACGGTCCACTGGGAAGTTCAGGCTGATGAGGCGTTAAGCGGATTTCGACTGTATCGTGCTCCGATGCAGGGAGAGTTCTGTTGCATAACAGACATCCCGCTTTCTCCGTGCACGAGAACATTCGAAGACAGGACGATCGAGCCGGGGATGGAGTATCGTTACATGGTAGCGGTTTTGACGACGGATGGTCGTGAGATCCGTTCACTCGAGGTGACCGCCCATAGTATCGCTCCGCCACTGGCGCTTGGCCAGAACGTCCCCAATCCTTTCAATCCTCGAACGACAATCAGGTTTTCCGTGCCGGGTTCTCAGCACGTAGGGATCAATATCTACGACCCCGCGGGGCGTCTTGTGATGAAGCTCGTTGATAAACAGATGGAGGCAGGCAGTCATCAGATCGAGTGGGACGGCAGGGACAGCAGAGGGCGAGCTGTAGCTTCTGGTGTGTATTTCTACCGATTGACAGTGGGCAAGGAGACATCTACGAAAAAGATGATACTGTTGAAATAGTATCCGCCACTTGAAGATGAAAGCAGGCAATAAAATGATAATTAAACGAAATTTTTTCATTCTGATTGTCTTGATGTTTGCCCTGCCAGTGGCTGGACAAGATATAGTAAAGGGTGATTCTTCGATGGTCCTTATCCCATCAGGAGAATTCATAATGGGGAAAGATTCTGAAAGAGGATACGATTTCAGCCCTGCACACAAAGTGATAGTCGATCCTTTTTTCATGGATAAACACGAAGTCACAAATGGAGAGTATCTTCTCTTTTGCGAATCGACTGGTCATAATCTTCCTGAATTCTGGAATACAGATCTTTTCAGAAGTGGGGAAGATTATTCAGACTACCCTGTCATCGGGATAAGCTGGGGGAGTGCAAAAAAGTATGCGGAATGGGCGGGAAAGAGATTGCCGACAGAAGCAGAATGGGAATATGCGGCGCGGGGCGGCTTGATCGACAAGGATTATCCGAATGGCGATGAGTGGACAAAAGAGAGAGCCAGGCAGGATGCTACAGGCTGGAAAAACCTGGTCGAACCAGTGGGAAAGTATGAACCAAATGGATATGGACTTTACGATATGGGGGGGAATGTCTGGGAGTGGGTCTCTGACAGGTATTCAGGAGATTATTATAAAATCAGCCCTTCGGATAATCCTGCCGGGCCAGAGGATGGAAGTTTTCGTGTGATAAGAAGTGGGAGCTGGCATTCCGGGCCGATGTGCAAAAAAGTATATTTTCGAAAGGGCTTGCCGGGTAACTGGTGTGATTTCGCTGTCGGGTTCAGATGTGCAAAAGACATTAGAGGTGCTGAGTGATGAAGTATCATCATCTGGGAATTCCGACAGGCGACCACAAGCCGGACGAAGTGTACCTCGAGCGATTCAAGATGTACTGTACCGATCATGAGAGTAATCCTTTCGGGATCCAGTGGATGCGTTTCGAGCCTGATTGTCCGTTCCCTGAAATCGTAAAGACCGTTCCTCACGTAGCATTTGAAGTGGATGATCTCGCCGTGGCTTTGACAGGACAAGAGATTCTGATCAAACCGAATAGCCCCTCGGATGGGGTACTGGTGGCGTTTGTCCTGTGTGATGGAGTCCCCGTGGAATTCCTGCAGTTTGTAAAAAAAATGAAAATATCAACCTGACCCGGACGGCAGAGTTGGAAACTTTCACCGAACCTAAAGAACTCGTCAATAATCCCCGCTATCCTGAGCAGAGACAGGAAAGCCTGGCGGCTCTCGATGAGAGCATGATCGACATTCCCATCAGGGGACTGATTAATGATATTAACAGCGTAAACTGTTGTTTTACTCTGCAATGCTGCTATGGACATTTTGTCTACAACAGTCAGAATGATACTCATAATTTTGAACCTTTGCCTCATACTGTGGAAATCGATCAGGTAGAGTACAGGATCGCCTACATCGCCTTTTGTATTGAGAACAGTGCTTCAGGAAGAAGCTTGATTACCTCTCTTGAAAGGATCACAAAGATCGATCCGGATAACATACAATTCTGCAGCGCGGGGTGGTTCTGGGAAAGACAGGTCAATTCCTACGCGTTGCAGGTGGAACCGGACAGGGCAAAGCATAAAGATGAGGTCATGCTCGATTACAGAGAGGCGATGCGGGTGGAACAGATCCGAAATGAATTCTTTGTTCGACTGAGGGAACTGTTTTAAATATACTTGTCAATTTTCCGGTAGCAGGCCAATAACGGCGATGTTAGATTGCCCATATGAAGAAACTGACATTTCAGCAAAAATATGACGCGATCGGCAATAAAGACACTTTCTATGAGGGTGTGTTTATAACAGCCGTCAAAACGACAGGGATATTCTGCCGACCTTCATGCAGAGCAAGAAAACCAAAATCTGAGAACGTGATATTCTTCGATACCGCTCAGGAAGCTCTCCAGAATGGATTCCGGCCCTGCAAGGTCTGCCGGCCGATGGAAAAGCTCGATGTGACGCCGGGATATATCAAAGATATTATAAAAGAACTTCACCAAGACCCATACCTGAGGATCCGGGATGAGGATCTGAGAGAACGAGGTGTCGAGCCGAGCCAGATACGAAGATGGTTCAAAAAACATCATAATCTGACTTTTCATACATATCAGAGGATGCTGCGCATCAACTCAGCTTTTAACAGTATCAACAGGGGTGAGACTATTACAAACTCGGCCTTTGACAGTGGCTATGAATCGCTCAGTGGATTCAATGAAAGTTACAGCTCCATTTTTGGAGCGTCTCCTACGAATGCCGGTGAAAAATCTGTCCTGAATATCGTTCGTTTCACAACTCCGATAGGACCCATGTTTGCGTGCGCCAGCGGCGAGGGAATCTGCCTGCTGGACTTTACCGATCGCAGAATGCTGGAAACCGAGTTCAAGGATCTGCGTAAACGACTGAACGCGGTGATCCTTCCAGGAGGAAACCGGCATCTGGATCATGTCCAGTCAGAGATGCAGGAATACTTCGATGGAACGAGAAAGTCATTTTCAGTTCCACTGCATACTCCGGGAACTGATTTTCAGAATTCTGTATGGAAGATCCTTCAGGAGATCCCTTACGGAGAGACACGCTCATACAAGCAACAGGCCATCGCTATCGGAAACCCGAAAGCAGTCAGGGCTGTAGCGTCGGCTAACGGGTATAATAGAGTCGGTATAATAATCCCATGCCATCGGGTCATCGGCTCCGATGGAAGCCTGACCGGCTACGGGGGAGGACTGCACAGAAAAAAATGGCTGCTTGATTTTGAGAAGGCTAATCTTGCTGATTCAAATGACATCTAGAACACATGCGTGAATTTCAGGAAAATCGTGTTTCCCTGCTCCGAGCGTTGGCCGAATCCTGCGGTGCCTCTTTGAAATGCCAGTTGAATCGATCCAAAAGGTGGCTGATATCGATAGACGAAAACAGCCTGAAGGTTTGTGCGATCGATAGACGAATTAGTCTGAAAAAATACGCGCAAAAACAGGTCTTTTGTGAAAAACTGATTTGCTTTCAAAACGTTTATCCAGGTGCTTTCTGACTCAGGGTCCGGGTCCAGGATCAACCGCTGAAACTCATACTTGAGCGAGAGACTGGATGTGACTTTGTATCCCGTCTCAACATTCCAGAGATGGAAATCTGAGTCGAAGTTCCTGCCAAACTCGTAGCCGACCTCTGCCGACTGGAACTCCCGGGTGTTATATCCTGCCGTGATTCCTGCCTGCCTGTTTCGAAAGTCCTTTTCGAATTTCTTGAATTCCTCGGTATACTCGACTTCGAAACCAAAGCGATTATGCAGGTCGATCTCGATGGATTGATCGATCTGCCAGCTTCGGAGGGTTCCATCCTGCCCCCAGTATATATTGTAATTGGATGAGTATTGTGTGCGTTCCAGTGTGCCGTCACTGAAACGGACTTTCTCTATGGCACTGTCGATCTCGCGCCGGTTGTCGTCACGCATGTAACCGATAGCATTGATGTTCTCTGCCACCTGATCTCCGATATGAGTATATCGAACATGAAAATGACCTGTCGGCGAATCATATGAGGGGCGAATGAAATATGCCCAGGTATCACCATCACCCTGGCCGTAGCTTTTGACTAGTTGTGTAGTCATTCCCAGGGTCCTGGTAAAAAACAGCGTTGCGTCGGCGCTTGCCGAGCCTTGATTGTTGCCATTGAGTGCTCGATCAGCAGCCATAAATGAAACATTGGACGAACCCAGGATGTCTCTCTGGACCCGTGCTACAGAGTATGTTGCTTCATCCTGGTCATCCAGAGGATCGGAAATGGCGGAAAGCGCCGCGAAGGTCCATGGTCCCTGTTTCCCCAGAATCTTTCCTCCGACCCTTATATCGGGAATGCGCCGCGAGTAAAATGTGCGGATACGTTGCCTGAAAAGCTCATTACCTTCTATAAAAAACTGGCGTTTCTCTGGCAGGAACAGTTCGAATCGAGACAGGTTTATCTGCTCCTGATCAGCCTCGATGGTCGCGAAATCCGGATTGACGGTCAGATATGCTGCTGTTTTCGGCGTGAGGGCGTAACGGATGTCAATGCCCGCATCCAGTTCACCCTTCTGTTTCTCCTCAAATCGGGAAAGGCCGTATGGGATGATCTGATGCCGCCGGGTGGGTGGAGGTATGTTCAGCTCGACGAGGGTGCCTGCCTGTGAAATACGAAAGCGATTGTCCAGCGGACCTGACCAGAAACTGACTTCCAGATCCCGGCGCTCGGACCTGCCGAAATTAATTCCCCAGGTCACAGATTCCCCAGCATTGTATTTCAGTGAAGTGAAGGGGATAGCGATCTCAACCATCCAGCCTGTCTCCGTGCGGTGCGCCGCGGATCGCCAAGGCGCATCCCATGTGTTGTCCAGCGTTCTGCCATCGTCGCCGATCCGTCCGTCCGTTTGAGTGCCGAGGGCATTGGTCATGAAATAGTAAGCCGTTCGCCGGTCATTATATGTATCGAGCACTAGGATCACCGCGTCATCGTTGAAAAGGTCAGCATCCCGCCTCGTCAACTGTGCGGTAGGAGGCTCCGTATCACTGAGATAGAATGCGACATAGAGATGTTCCGAATCGTACACCACCATCGCACGAGTAATATTTCCCGATGGTTGTCCATGTTTCGGTTCGTACTGTATAAAATCCCGGGCGACGGGAGCATTCTCCCAGACTTTTTCATCAATGATCCCATCAATTACAGGTGGAGTTATAGTCCTGGCAGTTTTAAGCACAAATGACTGATCCGCTAAGGCGGGACTGGATAACGCGAGCAGGATCAGCAAAAGGTGTATTTTTCTCATATTGTATCTGGCCTGGGTCGGGGAGTTATCGCATTACAGGAATCTATTCCACTTCATTTAAGTACTATACATGGCTCGTCTGATGGGGGCTGATTATAATCCCGGACTCTTTCTCAGTCAATGCGTTTGGGCTTTGTGGAGGAATGGTCAAGGCTGTGCTATTTCGTTAAATTATTGTCACGTGTACTTAACACGAACAAACTGTAAGGTTTCTTATCACCACCGGTGGCGGTAACGGTGTTGTCAGTTGGGTCGGAGATTGCTTGGTGCCCCGAGGGTCCGTAAAACCCTAATAATACTAATACTATCAGAAACACAATCAGAAATCGCGATTGACACAGGGCCTCGGTCTGAAATATCCTGTCCTTGTCTATTTCAGGTTATATGGATGGGGGGCGCAAGTCTGGTCCATGATAACCTCACAATGAATCGACAAGGGAAATCCGCTTGACATCAATTCCGGTAGCATGATGGTAAAAGGAAAGTGGTGGCCGGGAAAGTCATATGAATAACATGAACAAACTCAAAATAACCTTCCTCTGCACTGGCAACACCTGCCGTAGTCCGATGGCCGAGGGTCTGCTTCGGGAGATGATGCCCGAGAGTTGGAAGGGCATGGTCGAGGTCTCTTCTGCCGGAGTGATTGCTTATGGAGAGTCGCCTGCGGCTATCGAGGGAGTTGAGGCTCTTCGGGAGAAGGGGATCGATATCAGCACTCATCGTTCCACTCTCCTGACGAGTGAGATCATCGAGAACTCCGACCTGATTGTTACGATGGCCGGCAGCCACGCATCCACTGTTCTGGACATAGCTCCAGATGTTGCCGACAAGGTCCTTATCATAGGAACTCTCGACCCGGACAGGGCCGACCCCGATATTTCAGACCCGGTCGGTCAGGGAATAGAGGTCTACAGGCAGACGAGGGACGAACTTGAGAAATTGATATTGCTCCTCATAAGAGAGATCTCCTCCCGGTTCGATCTGGAAGCTTGATAACCGTGTATTTATCGACGCTGGATCACATGGCTTGTAATCTACTATCGTAATCTATTGCAAATCAATTTGTTACCCGATGCACACTTGAATTTTTCCGATATTCTGCAATTTTCGGCACAAAATGAAAATACTGGTTGCCGGATATGCTCCCATATTACTATAATATCAGGGATTGTCGGTCCCGGTGGGAACGACCCTGTCCTCACCTGCCGATGATCCCGGGTGAATATTTTTTATAAGCCGAAAGGGAGTCTGCAATGGCGCTGAAGAAATCGGAAAAGATCTGGATGGACGGAAAGTTCGTAGATTGGGACGATGCTAATATCCATGTTTGTTCCCACGTAGTCCATTATGGCACATGCCTGTTCGAGGGAATCCGATGTTACAACACCAAAAAAGGTCCGGCGATCTTCCGGCTCGAGCCTCATATCAAGCGTCTCTATAATTCGTCAAAGATGTATCGTATGGAACCAGAGATGCCCCAGAAGGATTTCATGGAAGCCTGTCTCGAGACAGTCAGGGTCAACAAGATGGAGGCATGTTATGTGAGGCCCGTCGTCTATCGCGGATATGATTCTCTCGGAGTCAACCCTTTCCCGAACCCGATCAACATGTTTATTGTGGTCTGGGAATGGGGAAATTATCTTGGCGCGGAAGCTCTGGAGGAGGGTGTGGATGTCTGTGTCTCCACCTGGGACAGGATCGCTCCGAACACACTTCCCGCACTGGCAAAGTCCGGCGCTAACTACATGAACTCGCAGTTGATCAAGATGGAAGCCATCACAAACGGATATACCGAGGGTATAGCTCTCGATACCAATGGCTACGTCAGCGAAGGCAGCGGCGAGAATATTTTCCTGATCGTCGACGACGTGATCATCACCCCGCCCCTGGGCGCAAGCGTTCTTCCCGGTATCACCCGTAACACTGTCATGGAACTGGCCGTGGAGATGGGATACAAGGTCAGCGAGCAGCTCGTTCCGAGAGAGATGCTCTACATCGCCGACGAGGTATTCTTCACCGGCACGGCAGCGGAGATATCACCGATACGCAGTATCGACAAGATAAAGGTAGGCGAGGGCAAGCGTGGTCCTATCACGGCAAAACTTCAGGAAGTCTTCTTCAAGCTCCTGAATGCCGAAGTCGAAGAGCACATGGACTGGCTGGACTTCGTATAGAGGACCCAGGCTTTGTTCAGGGTCTGACATGGATCAGTCAAGGGAGGGTTTGTTGAAGGTAGCCGTAGGATCGGATCACCGTGGATACCTCCTTAAGGAACGTCTGAAAAAAATGCTCGCCGGCGAGGGCCATGAGGTCGTCGACCTGGGCACAGGCAGCACCGAATCGGTCGATTACCCCGATTTCGGTATCTCTGTCGCGGAAATGACCGCCAGTGGGGATGTCGAACGGGGTATCGTCATATGTGGTAGCGGTATAGGCATCTCGATAGCGGCGAACAAGGTGAATGGCGCAAGAGCTGCACTGTGCCGCACTATGGATCAGGCTCGTATGACCAGAAGACATAACGATTCGAACGTGCTGGCGCTTTCAGAAGAAAGCCAGGACGATCCGGATGTCGAGGAACTGGTCCGTACTTGGCTGGCGACGCCTTTCGACGGGGGCCGTCACCAGTTGCGGGTGGACAAGATAACCGGGTACGAGAATCGCTGACAATAGACCTGAAAACTCAATCGACAAGAGGGAAAACGATGTTATACGACGAGAACCTGTTCAAGTATCTCGAGGGGACCGACCCCGAGATCATGGAGACGATGAGATCGGAACTGCACAGGCAGCAGACCACACTCGAACTTATAGCGAGTGAGAACTTCACGAGCAGGGCCGTTCTTGCCGCACTGAGCAATCCCATGCAGAACAAATATGCAGAAGGGTATCCACGCAGACGCTACTATCGCGGATGCAAGTTCGTCGACAAGGCCGAGGACCTCGCGAGGGAACGCGCAAAGGAGCTTTTCGGAGCCGAATACGCAAACGTCCAGCCGCATTCCGGCACCCAGGCAAATATCTCAGCCTACATGTCGTTCATCGAACCTGGCGATACGATAATGGGACTCAGCCTTTCTCACGGCGGACACCTTTCCCACGGACATCCGGTAAATTTCTCCGGCCTTTTCTACAAGGTGGTCCACTACGAGGTCGATCCCGAGACGAAGATGCTCAATTACGATACGATGGAGAAGTTGGCAGTCGAGAGCAGGCCGAAGATGCTCGTGGCTGGAGCCAGCGCCTATCCCCGGTTTTGGGACTGGGAGAGGCTTCGCGCTATCTGTGACAAGGTAGGAGCCTTCATGATGGCCGATATCGCTCACATCGCCGGATTGATCGCGGCCGGAGTGCATCCGAGCCCCATACCCTACGCCGATATCGTTACTTCTACAACACACAAGACCCTTCGCGGGCCTAGAGGCGGACTCATCCTCTGTCCCGAGAAGTACGCGAAAGCGGTCGACAAGTTCAATTTTCCAGGGACCCAGGGCGGACCCTTCATGCACTGCATCGCCGCCAAGGCGGTCTGTTTCAAAGAGGCCATGAGCAATGAGTTCAAAGAGTATCAGAAGCAAGTCGTCGCGAATGCAAGCAAGCTTGCCGACGTCATGATAGAAAAGGGATTCGATATCGTAAGCGGTGGGACGGACAACCACCTCTTCCTTGTCGACTTTACGAATAAGGGACTTACCGGCAAGGAAGCGGCCAAGACCCTGCACAAGGCCGGTATCACAGTGAACAAGAATACGGTACCTTTCGACCAGCAGTCGCCGTTCGTCACTTCGGGCATCAGGGTCGGGACTCCTGCTCTTACCACCCGCGGGATGAAAGAGGCTGAAATGGCCGTGGTCGGCGAGCTTATGGCGAAGGTCCTCGATAACATGGGCGACGAAAATGCTATCGAAAAGACGATCGAAGAGGTAAAGGCGGGGACAGCTGAACTGGCTTCGCGTTTTCCTCTGTATGAATAGGGGGGACCTGTGTGAGTGTGGGTGAGGAGATTCGATAATGGATGAAAAAATAATGGGAAGAAAGACAATAAAGAGACCCACCTGGGATGAGTATTTCATGAAGATCACTCATCTTGTCGCCGAACGCTCGACCTGTCTCAGGCGAAGGGTGGGCGCGGTGATCGTGAAGGACAAAAAGATCCTGTCGACGGGCTACAATGGTGCGCCGAAGGGATTGGCGCATTGTCTGGAACTGGGGTGTCTTAGAGACGAGCTGGGTATACCTTCCGGAGAGAGGCACGAACTCTGCCGGGGCGCCCATGCCGAGCAGAATGCCCTTATCCAGGCGGCCGGCAGCGGTTCCTCTATGGATGGAGCCACCATGTACTGTACCAATTCCCCATGTTCGACATGTACCAAGATGATAATCAACGCGGGGATCAGGAGACTTGTTCTGGGCGCGGAATATCCCGACCAGCTCGGCAAGGACCTTATACGTGAATCGGGGATTGAAACCGTTTACATCTCGCTCGAACCCGGGGAAGGATAACCCCGGAAAAATGAAAAGGGGGCATCATGCGTTGTCCCGCCTGTGGTCATGAAGAGGACAAGGTAGTCGACAGCAGGTCGACCAAAGAGAACTCCGCCATCAGAAGGCGCAGGGAATGCATCGCCTGCGGCAACCGCTTTACAACCTACGAATATGTAGAACACCGGCCCGTGATGGTCGTCAAGAAAGACGGTCGGCGCGAGCATTACTCGCGTGACAAGATCATGAACGGACTTCTCAGGGCATGCGAGAAGCGGTCGGTCCCGGCCGAGACACTGGAGAACCTGGTCGACGAAGTCGAAAAGGCGGTCACTGGCAGAGTCCGCGACGAGATCCCCACCCAGGAACTCGGTAATGAAGTGATGACGAGGCTGGCCGGGATAGACCAGGTAGCATACGTCCGATTCGCCTCAGTCTACCGTGATTTCAAGGATATCAATCAGTTTCTCGCGGAGCTCAAAGGTCTTCTTGAGACGAAAGAATAAACAAAGGAATATAAGGAGGAAGCCGATGACATCTAGATCCTGTATTTATCGCAACCTGATTTCTGCCGTTCTGTTCATGAGCATCTTATTGATGTGCGGCTCTGTTTCGGCGGACGATAACAAGGAAGTCACAATCAGGTTTTCCCTCGAAGAGGGGACAGTACTGAAATACAAGGGCTCGTCCATGATGGAGATGAACTGGAAAGGCATCGTTTTAAACAATATGCACTCCGATGAAGTCGAAATGTCCTGGTTGGAGACCCTGGAAGGCGAAAAACAAAGAGTGGAAGTAAATTATATCGCCTGCTCGGACAGAAGATCGATGGGTGGCGCGGCGGCGATGGATTTTGATAGCCCGGTCAAGCCCGAAGGTCGCGCGGTCAAGGTTGTAGTCGGGGCAGATGGAAGGCCCGACGAAGCTGCCGGATTCATATTGGGAATAAAGGGTGGCAAGGCCCTCAAGGATTATGTGAATAAATGGTTTTTTGAGCTACCCGAGGCCCCTGTGAAAAAAGGTTCAAAATGGACTGTCATTGTGCCCCGTGAGGACGAAAAGAAGGATGAAGAGGAAGAATCCGGGACTGAATTCAAAGGTGCTTTTGACCTGGAACTGAAGAAGTTTGAGAAGAAAAAGGGTATCGAAGTAGCCGTGATCAAATTCAAGGCAAAGATTTCTATCCATAACGAATCTGAGCAGGGTGTCCTGGATGGAGAGTCGAAAAGCGAGGGTGAAGTCAAGGTAGCTATTGAAGGCGGATACATAGTCGAGTTCAAGAGTTCTTCGGAGATGAAGGGCAAGCTGATCAGCCAGGACGAATTCAGCGGCAAGGAGACCTCCACTGATATCGTGCAGATAAGAAGCAGCGAGATCAAGCTGCAGAAATAGGGCGGTGAATCATTTGCCCGAATCGGAAGAACCTTTGGCAAAAGAGCCATTAGAGGAAGAATCATTGAAAGAGATGGGTTTTCTCGGCCATCTCGAGGATCTCAGGTCCATGTTGATATGGGTGCTGGCCACATGGCTCGGGACCTCGATCGTCCTGTGGTTCTTCTCCGGGTATGTACTGGACTTTCTCCTGGCCGGGATCCCTGTCGAGAGCCTTTATTTCCACGCCCCTGTAGAAGCCTTCATGGTACGGCTGAAACTAAGTTTCATAAGTGGTTTTCTCGTCTCATTTCCATTTGTTCTGTTCAGAGTATGGTCCTTTATCTCTCCTGGCCTGTTCAAGAGTGAGAAGAAGGTCATTATTCCTCTGATCCTGCCGGCCAGCGTGCTGTTTTACACGGGAGCGGCTTTCGCTTACTGGATAATGATCCCGGTCGTACTGGAATTCCTTATCCAGTTCGGTACCGAGATGCTTTCTCCATTGATCTCGGTCGATAGATATTTCGAATTCGTCGCACGGCTCTGTTTCGCTTTTGGTATAGTCTTTCAACTGCCCCTCGTGATCATATCCCTGACTTCTCTCGGAGTAATATCTCCGAGAGCGCTGCTTCGGCAGTGGAGATGGGTGATCCTCCTGATTTTCGTGACGGGTGCTGTCCTGACACCCCCGGATCCCGCGTCACAGCTGCTGATGGCCCTGCCGCTCGTCCTTCTTTTCCTGGTGAGCGCCACTCTGTCGCTCATGATCGAGAAACGCAGGCTTGGAAAAAGTGATGAAGAGGACGAGGATGACGGGGCGCCTTGACATCGGCCCCTGGAAAGTGCTAATTTCCCCTGTGACTTATATGTAAAGAAAGGAATTGTGCGACCCGATGGAGCCGACCGACAATGATAGATGTAATAGTTTTCAGGATCCGGTGAGGAGTGAACTCGACATCCTGGAAGACCGGCTTCGGGATACGCTGCATTCCGATATCCCCCTGATCGACGACATATGTAGACATATCAACAAGACCCCCGGGAAGCGGCTGCGTCCAAATATCCTCTTTCTGGCATCGCGAAGTACCGGAGGAGAGAAATCGGCAGCGCTGACGGCCGGGATGGCTGTCGAATTGATCCATACCGCAACATTGATACATGACGATATCATAGATAATCATCTCGTGCGGCGAGGTGAGCAGACGGTATATGCAAAATGGGGAAACAACATCGCCACGATCATGGGTGATTTTTTATACTCCAGAGCGTTCACCAGCCTCAGTGAAGCAGGATTGCATGAGTTGATGGCGATCCTGGCAAGGGCGACCAATATAATGAGTGTCGGAGAGATGCTCCAGTTCCAGCAGGCCGGACAGATAGACATAGACGAAGCCCGCTACATGGATATGATCTACGGCAAGACGGCTTCTCTGTTCTCCGCCTCCAGCGAGTGCGGCGCAGTGATCGGTACGGACGGCAACGGCAATGGAACAAGAGAGTCCTATTCGGGCTTTGGAAAGAATATCGGACTTGCATTCCAGATCACCGACGATCTGTTCGACTATATCGCGGTGGACGAGTTGATAGGCAAGCCGGTCGCTTCGGATTTCACGGACGGCAGAGTGACTCTTCCATTTATTACTGCCTTCAGGAACGCTCCGGACCTCAAGAAGAAACGCGTCAGCGAACTTTTTCATGTGGGGGTAAAGGAAGATGGCGACTGGGGCGAGATAGTCTCATTCGTTCAGAGTTATGGAGGAGTGGAGTACTCTCTTAATAAGGCCCGGGAGCTCGGTGAAAAAGCCAAAGATTCATTGAGTTCTATTTCTCCATCGCGTGAAAGGGACGCGCTCTGTTACGCGGCAGACTATATCACCGAACGGGTCCTTCCATTTTCCGCGTAGGATTCCAGAAGATCATCCCCGGGCAGATATTTCTTTAATCAGATCGTGACAGAGGTCATGGAAGCTCTTTATTACGAAAAACTTCCAAAAAACGTGGTCCGATGCCTTCTTTGCCCCAATCTGTGTGTGATTGAAGAGGGTGGGAAGGGGCGGTGCAGGTTGAGAGTGAATGAAGGGGGATTTCTTCAAACACAGTCATACGGGATGACTGTGACGGCCGCTGTGGATCCGATCGAGAAGAAACCACTCTATCACTTCATGCCGGGCAGCGAGATCCTCTCTATAGGCCCCAACGGTTGTACACTGACTTGCGAACATTGCCAGAACTGGAACATCTCCCAGGAGGATTGTCCCGTGACGTACATCCCTCCGGATGAGCTTGCCGCCCACGCACGCTCCAGAGGATCTGTCGGCGTCGCCTTTACATATACCGAGCCTCTTCTGTGGTACGAGTATCTCATCGATGTGCTTCCGCTTCTGAGGGAGGAAGGACTCAAATCGGTCCTTGTGACGAACGGCTATCTGAACGATGGGCCTGCGGAGCGGATCATTCCGATGGTGGACGGTTTCAATATCGACATGAAGAGTTTTAATGACGATTTCTACAGAAAGTACTGTGGCGGTTCACTGGAGCCTGTAAAAAGATTCGTCGAGGCCGCGGCCGGGGCAGCGCATGTCGAGGTCACGACCTTGATTATTCCCGGCCTGAATGATTCGCCTTCCGAAATAGAGGCTCTCGCACGCTGGCTGGCCGGAATATCGAAAGATATTCCCCTGCATCTGTCGCGGTTTTTCCCGAGATACAGGATGAAGGATATACCACCTACGTCTTCTTCCACTCTGAAGGAATCATGGGAAACGGCCAGAAGATTCCTTGATTATGTCTATATTGGTAATATATTCATCGAAGGTACAGAGAACACGTTATGCCCCGATTGCGGGGAAAATCTGATAATGAGATCTGGCTATTCCACAACGGTCATGATCGAGGGCGAAAGTTGCCCGGCCTGTGGGAAACGGATCAAGGGGGTATTGAAGTAATTGGCTACAGCACCAAAGACACTGGCCAAGATGATGATCAGGGCCGCATACGACAAGATGGCTGAGGACATTGTCCTTCTCAATCTGAAAAAAATATCAAGTTACACCGACTATCTCGTGATTCTCAGTGCGGGAAGCGATACTCATGCACGTACCATCGCAGATCATCTGCGGGAACGCTTCAAGAAAAAAGATGTCATCCTTCATGTGGAGGGTTACGAATCAGGTAACTGGATATTGATAGATTGCTTCACGGTGGTCGTCCATATCTTCCGGCCTGATGTCAGAGAGTACTACGGACTGGAGAAATTCTGGGGTGACGCTGAAAGGGAGGAGTTTCCCGATGGCTTGTAGCCCCGATGAGAAGACAGGGCTTTCCGTTAGAAACAGGATCCGGACCGCGGTCGAGACAGCTCTGACGAAAGCCGGCATTGAAGGTATACTCGATGGTATACAGCTTGAACGTCCGAACAATCCTGAAAATGGTGACATCAGCTGCAATGTAGCCATGATCGCCGCGAAGAAACTGGGCAGAAATCCTCGCGAACTGGCAGAAATGATCAGGGACTCTCTGGAACTCGGTGATGATTTTATCGATTGTGTCGAAGTAGCGGGTCCCGGCTTTCTCAACTTCACTTTCTCAATGGAATATCTCTCAAGTCAGGTTGCGAAGATCAACAGCATGGGAGCCTCCTATGGTGCATCTGACATCGGAAGTGGCAGGAAGGTGCAGGTCGAATATGTCTCGGCCAATCCGACTGGCCCACTGGTGGTAGTGGCGGCACGCGCCGCCGCGGTAGGCTCTTCGCTAGTCAACATACTCAGGAAGACAGGGCACGAGGTCGAGGCGGAGTATTATCTCAACGATGCGGGAAGCCAGGTCAGGAAACTCGGGCTGTCGCTGTTGACGCGGTTCAGGCAGAGGATCGGAGAGGATGTCGAATTTCCGGAGGACGGATATCCAGGTGACTACCTCGTCGATATAGCGGCAGAAATACCGGAGGAGACAGGACGCGAATGGCTGGACTCCAGCGATGAAAATGCCCGGGAGGCCTTTGGCTCACTCGCTCTGGAGAAGATAACCGCGTGGATCAGAGAGGACCTGGAAAAGTTCGGCGTGCGTTTCGATACCTTCTTTAACGAATCCACTCTCCATCGTGAAGGTGGAGAGGTGACAGAGGCACTCGAACTCTATAAAAGCAAAGAAGTGGTCTACGAAAAAGAGGGCGCGGTCTGGTTCAGATCGACCGATTTCGGCGACGAGAAGGACAGGGTCCTGGTCAGGTCAGACGGGACTCCCACATATTTTCTCGCTGACGCGGCATACCATCTCAACAAGTTCAGGCGCGGATACGACCATGTCATAGATATATTCGGCCCTGACCACCATGGCCATATCAGTAGACTCAAGGCAGCTTCGGCTGTATTCGGCGCGGATAAGGACTGGCTCGACGTTATGACTGTTCAATGGGTCAGGCTGATAGAGGACGGACAGCAGGTGAAGATGTCCAAACGCGGTGGTGTCTTTGAAACGCTGGCGAGCCTTGTCGAAGATGTGGGAAGTGACGCTTCGAAATTTTTCTTCCTTATGAGGAAGACGAACGCGCATCTCGATTTTAATCTTACACTGGCCAGAAAGTCCACCGACGAGAACCCGGTATATTATGTCCAGTACGCTCACGCGAGGATATGCAGCGTGATTTCATTCGCTGCCGATGAAGGTGTGAAGTTCCCTGAAGACCTTGATTGCGTCGATAAACTGGGAGAACCCGAAGAGATCGGCCTGATAAGGAATCTGGTAGTCTTTCCCCAGTTGATCGAAGGGGCAGCAGAGGCATGTGAGCCGCACAGGCTTACTACTTACGCGCAGGAGCTGGCGGCGTCCTTTCATCGGTTCTACCATATCTGCAGAATAGTCTCGAACGATACGCGGCTCAGCCAGGCCAGGCTTCTTCTTGCCGCAGCCACACGGATCGTACTCGCGGAGACCTTGAATCTGCTTGGCGTATCGGCCCCGGAGAGGATGTAGATGTCCTCAGGGGCGCTAAAGACAAAATCCCGATTATGAGGAGGAGACTGATGAGCATAGTAATCGTAGGTTCGGTCGCGTTTGATACTATCGAGACACCGCAGGAAAGAGTGGAAAGGGCGATAGGTGGTTCCGCCACATATTCCTCTATGATAGCGTCGATGTTCTGTCCCGTGAAGCTTGTCGGTGTGGTCGGTGAGGATTTCAGGGCGGAACATCGAGCCGTTCTTGAGGCGAAGGGTATAGACCTGGAGGGCCTCGAGACAGTAGAGGGAGGGAAGACCTTCTTCTGGGAGGGACGTTACGGGGCCGACCCGAACGAGCGGGATACCCTGGTCACAGAACTCAATGTTTTCGAGACGTTCAAGCCGATCCTGCCGGAATCATGGCGAGGGAGCGGTTTTCTCTTTCTGGGAAACATCGATCCGGATCTTCAGATCGATGTACTCGATCAGATGGATGAGGGTACCGTGTCGGGATGCGATACGATGAATTTCTGGATCGAGGGCAAACCTGAGAGCCTCAAAAAACTTCTTTCAAAAGTCGATATACTGTTCGTGAATGACGGGGAAGCGCGTCAGCTCAGCGGTGAGAACAATCTTCTCCATGCGGGAAAGGCCATCCTGGATATGGGTCCTTCGGTCGTCGTCATCAAAAAGGGCGAGCATGGAGCGATGCTCATGACTGAGGACATGAAGTTTATCACTCCCGCGTTCCCACTTGAGTCAGTCTCCGACCCGACCGGGGCGGGAGACACATTTGCGGGCGGGTTCATGGCCTGCCTGGCGGCCGCAGGAAAGGTCGACAGCAAGAGCTTGAAGCGCGCCATGGTATATGGCACCGTATCGGCAAGTTTCACCTGCGAGCAGTTCTCAGTGGAGAGGCTGAAAGCCCTCTCGCACGGCGATATCAGGAAACGTTTCAACGAGCTGATGGCGATGGTCAGAGTCGATGACGAGGTCCTGGATTGATTTTTTTCTTTAAAGCAGCGTTAATCCACCTCCCCATATTGAGTTTCTCGTCAATACGTGCTATAATGGGTGTAGATGTGTGAATGATGGGAAAAAGGAGAGATTGATTGTTGGAGGAATTCCCCGAGCGGGATGTTATAGATAAGGCGGAGACCCTTATTCTCCAGATTCGGGATGTCCAGTCCTGCCGGATCGCTACTGACGATTCGGGACGGATCAGCGAGATTCATGTGGTAGCCGCTACAGACAGGCAACCGAAGATGATTGCCCGCGATGTCGATGCCTGCCTCAAGGCGCAGCTCGGACTGGCCGTTGATTACAGGAAGATCGGTGTCGTGCTCATTGATGCTCCTTCCGAGGAAGAGCCCGAGGAACTCGAAGAGGTGGGCGACGATGATATCGAGGTTCGGGAGGAACTCGACGATGATGATATTGAGATCCAGCAGGAACTGGACAATGTGATCAAACGGCGGTTCACGGAAAGAGCGAATATTGGAGATACTACAGTGCAGAGACAACATTCAAACGACGATCCGGTAAACACTGATCCGGTCAACGACGATCCCGTCAGACTTGAGTTTCTCGAAGATGATAACAGGGCACGTTTCCGTGGACTCAGCCTCAATATAAACGAGAGCAGTATCAGTGTCGAAGTGAAGCTCGAAAGAAATGGTATAGAGGTCGCCGGGTGTCTCGAAGCTGTCAGAAAGTCCGGGCCGATCTATGAGACGATTGCGGGTGCCACCATCCATGCCCTGACAGAATTGATAGAGGAAGATTTCCAGATATGCCTTGCGGGGATCGATGAGGTCGAACTGGCAGGGAAGAACGCGATGGTCGCCGCTGTGGATATAGTCGACGGCAGGTCAGTGCGAAGCTACGCGGGCAGCACATTCGTCGGGCGCGATCCGAACGAGGCGACGGTTCTGGCCGTTCTCGACGCGATCAACAGGCCATTCGGCAGATGGAAATCGATCAGGGAGATCCATTACAGGATCAGTTGACACCACCTTCCGCTACGGAATAATGCAAACCATACACATTATATGTTCCAATTTAATCCGGGTTGTGGTAATTTCTGCAACAGCAAGAGGTTGGCACAGATGCTGCAGCTGAAGGGCGGGGGTGGCCCGTGTGGCTGCAAACACGTTAGAGGTTCTCGCGTAACCAGGTGTCAGGCAGGCAGTTAAATGGATAGTAAAGAATCGGGTATTGGCTTTAAATTATTTTATACTGCCTTTATCATCGCTGGTTTTGCCTTTCTTGCTTATTTTGTCAGGGAGTTACCCACAGATCGCTGGCGGGATATTCTTCTTTTTCTGATTCTCATAATAATAGCTGATTCGGTCCAGATATCACTGCCAAAGGGTGGAGCTTCGATATATGCATCGTCTCCGATCGACCTTGCGGGAATAGTTCTTTTTGGGCCAGCCGTGATGGCTGTTATCGAAGCGGTGGCGACACTTGTCACCGAGGGATTATTCCAGAGACGTCCGTTGATAAAAGTACTGTTCAACATACCTCTGCTCGTTATGACGGTCGGTATCTCCGGAATAGTCTACAGGTCATTCGGCAGCCTCACTTCGATTGATTCTCCGCTTTTCCTGATACCCCTTTTCACAGCGGGAATCGTTTATTACCTGTTCAACACATGGTCGGTCAGCCTGATTATTTCGCTGACCAGCAAGAGGAATCCTGTGACTGTGTGGAGACAGAACTACATGTGGAATTTCTTCCATATCCTGGCCTTTTTCCCAGTGGCGGCAGTCATCGCGCTACTCTACAGCAAGGCGGGAGTCTGGACGATAGCACTCTTCATCATACCGTTGTTCCTGGCGCGATATTCCTTTCAGCTCTATCTGGATATGCGTGAGACGCATATCAACACGATCGCCGCGCTCACTTCCGCTATCGATGCTTCCGATCCGTTCACTCACGGCCATTCGTTCAGGGTGTCGAGATACGCGCTTCGCATAGCGAGGGAGATGGGGCAGTCGTCGAAAGAAATGGAGAAGCTCGAATATGCGGCACTGCTGCATGATATCGGCAAGATATCGGTTCAGAACGATATCCTTCTCAAGGTCGGCCCATTGACCGATGACGAGTGGAAAGCTCTCAGGGCGCATCCTGATATCGGGGCCGACATAGTCGAACAGCTCAAGTTTCTCAAGGAAGCCGGCAATGTAATACGCTCGCATCATGAGAGACCGGACGGCACAGGATATCCGAGGGGCCTGACCGAGGATAAGATCCCGATGGCCGCCCACATCCTCCAGGTAGTAGACGCGTTTGACGCGATGACATCTGACAGGCCTTACAGGAAGGCCCTGCCGATCGAGAGAGTGATAGAGGAACTGGAGACGTACAATGGCACACAGTTCCATCGAAGGGTCACTGAGATCCTCTTGGACCTTTACCGCAAGGGTGAATTTCCTCTGATCGTAGAAGCCGACGCGACCACCGAGATATACAACTCCCTCGCAGAGCACGTCCAGCTCTGAAAACTCATTTTCCTTCTGGATTCAAAGGTGATTTAGGTTTATTATTCCGCGTATAGGTTGTCCAGGCGTGTTGGGTATGGCTGTCTTTTCGGGAAGGATCTGGATCTTGAGTTCAAAATACAGCGAATCGGGTGTCGATATTGATGCCGCGGGAAAAGCCATGAAAGGCATCGGCAGAATGGTCAAGGCGACCTGGGGTAAGGAAGTACTCTCGGAAATAGGGAATTTCGGGGGATTATTTGCTCTTCCTGCCGGATACACCGAACCCGTACTCGTGTCCAGTGCCGATGGAGTGGGAACGAAGCTCAAGCTGGCCTTCATGACCGGACGACACAATACTGTCGGTGAGGACCTCGTGAACCATTGCGTCAACGACATCCTTGTTCAGGGCGCAGAACCCATGTTTTTTCTCGATTATTTCGGGTGTGGCCGGCTCGAACCTGGAATAGTAGAAGCAGTAGTGGAAGGGTTGGCGAGAGGTTGTGAAAACAACGGCTGCGCGCTGATCGGTGGGGAGACGGCTGAGATGCCGGGATTCTACAAAGAAGGTGAATACGATATTGCCGGGTGCATTGTCGGAATAATCGAAAAAGAGAAAGTGATAGACGGAAAGAAGATCAGGCCGGGCGATTCGGTCTGGGCATTCCCCTCAAGCGGGTTGCATACTAATGGCTATAGCCTTGCGAGGAAGATCGTTTTTGAGGATGAGAACCTTGGTGTGCAAGACGAGATCCCCGGAACAGACGGTATAGTCGCGGATCTTCTGCTGCAGGTGCACAGGAGTTATCTGCCCGAGATCCGATCGATGAGGGCGATAGTCGATATCAGAGGACTGGCACATATAACGGGTGGCGGGCTTATCGATAATATTCCCAGAGTGCTTCCAGAAGGTTGTAGCGTGCGAATCGACAGATCTTCCTGGAATGTCCCTCCATTGTTCGAATATTTCCGTGAGAAAGGCGGAGTCAGCGACAGAGAGATGCACAGAGTCTTCAATATGGGAGTCGGAATGGTTGCGATCCTCCCTTCAGCCGATGACATTCTCGTAAAAACCGGAGATTACAGGTGGAAGCCGTTTAAAATAGGTGAGATAACAGAAGGTCCAGGAGATGTGGCCCTTGCATAGGAGGTTCTTCCTCCACTGGAATGACGACAATACTTGACACCTGCGAAAACCGATGATACGATTCGACATCGGATGATATTCTGTTTGGTTGTGAAGCCAACAGGCCTTATTATTAAGGCAATAGTGAGATAACTAAAAGAAAAACGACCATCGTGCGTAAAGAGAGGAGTCAGGTATGCTGACGATCACTAACAGGGATGCCGGCGGAGTGGTCATTCTGGATTTGGAAGGTCAGATCGACGGTGGACCGAAGTCTGAGAGAATACACGGGATCATCAAGGAAGGAATCGAGCAAGGACAGAAGAAGTTCGTGCTTAACCTCAGAGAAGTCAAATGGCTCAACTCACTTGGGGCGGGCGTCCTTATTGCTGCCTATGCCTCGGCCAAAAGGGAAGATGCGTTGTTGAAGCTTCACAGCGTCTCGGACCGCGTCGGCTCTGTGTTGAAGACCTGCGGTCTCATTCCTGAAGTATTCGATGTCTATGATGATGAAGCTGGCGCACTTTCCAGCTTCTGAACCGGTGTTGTTCAGCTGTAAACGGGAGAGAAAATGAAGATAAAGAAGAAAGAAATAGATGGGATCGCAGTACTTGAGCTTTCCGGCGAGATGTATGGCGGCCCCGATAATATGAAGCTGGTTGAAGTCGTATCCGAACTCGTCGAAGAGAAAAAGCTGGATCTCGTTATCAATCTGTCGAAAGTAAAGTGGATCTCCAGTACCGGTCTGGGTATTCTCGTCTCAGCCAGGTCGAGGTATGCGAAGGAGGGCGGAGTCATCAAACTTTGCCAGCCTAATGACAGGGTGCTGGGTATCCTTCAGGTTACCCGACTGAACCTGATTTTCGATGTTTTCAATTCAGTCAAGGAAGCTATCGAAAACCTGAAAAAATAGCCGGGATACATAAATCGAATACCGAAAGCGTCGGAGCGCCAGCTGTACAGCATTGGCTTCCGGCGCTTTTTTCATTGGCAGACTATCAATGGTGAGGCGGCGATCCCGTATCTTTCGAAGTCACTCATGGATGTCGAGAAATCGGTGCTGTCGTACGAACCGAGAATCTCACCTTCAGTAGATATCACAAGCAGACTGTTGTTTATTATGTCGATCAGGTAGAGGCTTCCGTTTGAATAAGCGATATCGCCCCACCTGCCGCTCGTGGTGTAGTCGTACAGGTCGAAGAAGACATTCGTCCACACCCCGTCGGGGGACAGCCTGCCTATGCTTATCTCGCTGGCAGTTCCGTTTAGTACGACATAGATCGTTCCCGTGCTGTCGGCACACATCCCTTCAGGAGTGAACGCGCCGGAGATAAGCGTGGAACTTTTTATGGTTCCGAAGTTGTTTCTCCCGTCCCATGCATATCCTGAAAGAGTGAATGATGGTCTGTTGCCGGTGATGATCCACGCGTCACGTGATACAGGTTCCACCGCCAGGCATTTCGTGCTGATGCTGCTTCTGCTTACTTCAGCGGCGAGTTCCGACGAGGGACAGAAGATGCCGTAAAGGCTGGTCGAATTGACTATTGTCAGGACGCTGCCGTAGTTCGGTTCCATCTCGATCTGTCCTGGAGAATCGAATGTATACCAGGATGTGAGTTCTTTAGTGTCGGGGTCGACTATGAAGATCTCTGTCTCAGAGGAGATAAAAAGATCGCCTCTTGAGTCGAAAGTAAGATCGATGATGGTCTCTGTGGTCTCCAGGATTTTTTCGTGGGTCTCTGCCAGCGGGTCGAACTCTATCAGGACAGATCCGCTTCCGGTCAACAGATCGGAACTGGTGGTCGTAATATAGATCCGGCCGGCGGGCCAGGCGCAGGCAGGAGCAAGAGACTCCTGCTCACATTCAGGGATCACCGCTGTCGCTGTGAATGCGGCGCCATCATCTGTGATCGTGGCTGTTACAGTTTGTTCACCAGTGGTCGATCCGAGGGTGAGCCAGGCAGACGCCAGACCGTCAGCGTCCGTTACCGCTGATGGGGTGATGTCCGAACCCGGGGCCGAAGTGGAGAAATCGATGGTCACGCCAGCGCGTGGATCATCAAGCAGGTCGGCTACTCTTGCAACGAGTGGTTCCGGGAGCGCAGCTCCTGCCCTTTCTGTCTGATTGTTGCCGGAGTAGACAGAGATGCGCAGCAGCCCATCTTCGTTATCTACTGGATTATCATCACTGCAGGAGACGGAAAGAACAAGGACCAACAGGAGAGAGAGTCCGGAGATATTCCGGATTGTTCCACATATATTTCTCATCGATCATCCCCCCATTCTGGAAGTATCGTTATTATCAGAGTCATAGTCCGATCAGTCTATTCCAAAGTGGAGAAAGGGTCAATGTATGAATGCAGATTGTCTTATCTTGTTAAGAAGCAAATAGTTGACGAATGCGCTTCTCTATGATATGCTGGACTTGAATCAGGAAAAATCATGGCGCTGAAAACTATCTTCATCTTGGGGGGAAAGATAATGTTGAAAGCGAAAGTATGCCTGTTGGTAGCCCTGTCTGCTTTTTTCATCATAACTACAGCTTCAGCCAGGGAGATCGACAAGAGCGGTCTTCGTCTGATGAAATCACTGCACGAAAACGAAAATCAGGAGTTCATCGACCAGGGAGCGAGGAGCCTCATGACGGCGACTGCTGTCGACTCCTATTGTCTCGTCTGGTACGATTTTGAAACGATGAACTGGCAGGGTTGGACGACTTTGGATAATACAGCAGATATCGATACTTTCTTTCACGTAGATGATTTTGCCGGGCTCGGTGGTGGAGATTATGGAGGTCTCTACGCCCTGGAAGGTACGAAGTCGATGTGGTGTGGAACCAGGCCGGCAGAGGATGCACGCGCCAAGGCGCCGTTCTGGTATCTCTGCAACTGGAACAGCTCGCCCGGTTATGGGAATAGTTGGAGACAAATGCTTACGACCGAGGCTTTTCCGATAACAGGGATCCTTACTCTCTCATATAAGGGGTATTTCGATTCAGAGCCCGATTACGATCGGACTTTCATCGAGTATGATCAGGGCGACGGTGTCTGGGAAGAACTGGCCATGTACGAAGGTCTGGAAAACATCGTAGCCACACACACTATGCTGCTCTCTCAGGTAGCAACAAAACTGCGGTTTCGCTTCAACTCTGACGGCGCCTGGTCGGATCAGGATGGCCTGTGGGACACCGATGGCGCCTGTATCATAGACAGTATCAGGGTCTCTGATTCATCGGGACAGATCAATTTTGAAGACTGGGAAGGTGAGAGTCTCGACGCACTTTCATCAGACGATGGATTCTGGTACGCGACTACGGAAGACGCATATGGCAGTTTCGCAGGCCTTGCGTCAGGTTTGATATCCAAGGATCCCTGCGGTAATAACTACAAGACCCAGGTCATCTTTTTCCAGGGGTCAGCATATCCAAGCGCCGATTATCCCGGCCTCTTCGATACACCGTTCTGCACAGGATCCGGGGGAACTACCGCTCCTTGTCAGAATGAGTCTCTGTCGTCACCGATTATCGAGGTAGACATGTACAGCAGCAACCGTGACGAATTCCAGGACACTGCGATTCCTCCGGCTGTGTTACCGAATCTGGGAGGAACTGTTTTCAAGTTCTGTGTAATGCGTGACCTGCCTATTGTGAACCTTGTTTTCTATACGTGGAGTGTCCGCGATATAATCGATGGGTGTCCCAGTCAGTGGCAGGATCGGTCATTCGTCTATTATGGAGCGGACCTGGATTATATCCAGATTTCCGCCGATATCAGCGATCTCGTGGGAGGGCACCCCCTGCAGGTTGTGCTGGGAGTTACTGATATGTGTGATGTCTGGATAAATTCGTATGGCGATTGTGCTAACCATACTCCTTCTCCCTGGTTCGATTCGGTGAGGCTATACAAATATGACGTGTCGGGGCCCCAGTGGTCGTACCGTGACCTCGATATTTTCCAGGACAACTTCCCTTCGGAAGAGTTCGCTATCGAGAGCTGGGTACGTATCGATGCTGCCAACGACCTGAAGACCAACTATGATCCTGTCATCGATCCGGGCGACTCGGCCGTAATCACCTGCTCGGCTCCTCT
>JAHOYU010000073.1 GCA_019038625.1 Candidatus Latescibacterota bacterium
ATCCGCGCTTGCAAGGAAGGAAAAAGCAGTGGTCAATACGGCATGCCCAGGGCCGATCCCGAGCGCCCTAAGGGCCATGAGAAGTGCGTCGGTTCCATTGGCACATGTCACACAACGCTGAGTTCCGGTCCTCAGCGCAAGTTCTTTCTCCAATTCAGCGACTTCTGGTCCAAGGATGTAGTGACCGTGTGCGAGGACTGCCGCAATCCTTTCCTCAAGAATAGAGCCAATTCTCTCTTGCTGAGCCTTTAGGTCAATAAACTGCATGTCGGCGAACCTCATGGAAATGATGTCGACAGTTAACTGTTGTGTTGAGTGTCTCCAGGCATTCGTCAGTGGAAAGGTTTGTCCTTTAGGATTTCTCTGTATGCGGCGAGCAACGTATCAAAATCGTTTTCCCAGTTCAAGTCATTCCTGATGGCGAGCTTTCCGTTCTTGCCCAACGTTGTCAGCAACTCTGGATTATTGAGCAACTCACCAACTTCGCGCCGGATGGAATCTGCTGAAGTGATGTCTACCATAATTCCGGCGTTCGGTTTTGAGACGAACGGGATGAAACAATCGAAATTCGAGATGACGACGGGAACACCCTGACTCATGTACTCAAGTGCCTTGGTAGGCAAGGAGTTCATGTAATTTGGGGTGGGATCAAGAAGACATAAGCCGAGGTGAGCGTCACGAACTATGGAAATTCCGTGCTTCCATTCGACCCGACCAGTCATGGTCACTCTGTCGCCTAGGTTGGATGCGGAGATGAAGGATGCCATTCGAGCTTGTAGCTCTACAGGTACAATGTTCCCAGCAAGGGTTAAGTGAACATCGTGTCCGTCACGTACGAGCCCAGCAAGCAATTCCAACATGGTCATGGCACCCCGATTCTCAGTAATAGCTCCTAGATAGGCCAACCGCCAAGGGGAACTGGTGATTGCTCGTTCCGCTTCGCTGACGAGGGAACGATTGGGTAAGTTTCGGACGAGATACCTCGGTACCGGGTATTGTTCCGCGATCGTGTCCATCACATGAACGGTGGGAAGGCCAGCAACAAGACCAACGCGCTCGATTAGGCTGAAGATATTTGCAACCATCCGCCCCACTAGGGAAGGTAAGTAGTGTTTGTTCCGGAGGCTGCCAGCAACGTTCTCGTGGACGTCATAGACAACGCGGAATCCCAACAGGCGAAGCCAGGATAGGTAGATCAACAACTCCGGATCGTGGAAGTGCACGATTTCTGGACGTGGTTCCAATGTCAAAATCCGCTTGATCGCCAACCATGGCCAGATGAGAATCCGCAGGAGACGATTAGGGGCGGTCGGTAGCCCCCAGATTTGGACGCTATCGACGATCTCGTCGCAGCTATGTTGTGCCACTAAATGAACATCATGACCAGCGGAGGCCAGTGAACGGCACTGCTTGTGAAAAATTCGCGTGTCGAATGGAGGGTGAACGGTTGTTACATGACAGACACGCATTTGTTTACTCTCGACCCTTTTCGTCATTATTTTCTCCAGTAGTGATTTAACACGGTAAAAGGGGTGAGACTAGAATCAAACCCAAATAAGAAATAGCAGAAAGCAATCTTCAAGTACAAGACGAAACGGTATTTGATTTTAAGGGTTGTACCCAGAAAATGGGAGAATTCATTAATAGTAATTAGCGGAATCTATTACCCTCCCGCCAGTCATTGTGAACCTTAAGAAGAATATGCTCTAGGTCTTCTGCTAAATTATTTCGCGCAAATTTATTGTTGGCAAGTGTGGCTGCAGCCTCACCTGCGTTGCGCAACCAATCTTTGTTCCGAATCCTTTTCACCAGAGTCTTAGCTGCACTTGAAATGTCATTTATTGGTAATACAATACCAGCGCCGTGTTCCTCAATAAGTTCTGCCTGCCAGCCCCGGTAGTTGATCATTATCGGTTTACTAGCAGCTAGGGCATCGAAGAATTTGTTGGCTGAATTGGACCACATTGGTTCGAGGTCTACAAATAGCGAACTCGCAATTGTGGCAGCCGATAACAGGGTTGGGACCTGTTCTTTCGGAACGCCATCAAGCATGAAAAAATTTTCCCCCAACACTCCGGATTTGGTAGCAACTGCCACGACTTTCTTTTTCATTTTGCCAGAACCTACGATTAAAAATCGAATGCCGGGATCAAGGGGTAAAACCGCTTCAGCCAACCGCGCTAGGTAATCGACACCATTAATGAATCCCATGGTTCCAGCGTAAACAACCAGGGGGCGACCAGCTAGCCATGATAAATCCAAGGGCGGATTACTTTCGAGCTTAGCGGGAGAGAACATTTCAATGTCACAGCAATTCGGGATTACCGTGACACGTTCTGCAGGGTACCCGGTTGCGATTATACCCTCCTGCATTCCAGGTGATAATGCGACGATGTGTTCTGAGTTCATATAAGCAAAATTTTCCAGCCAGCGCGCACAAAAAATTGCCGCTGAATTCTTTATTGCACCTACAGCAATAGGCAGTTCAGGCCAGAGGTCCCTTACCTCAAATACTACTGGCAGTTTTCTCTTACGTGCAGCCCAAATTGCCGGCAAAGCAATGGTCAGAGGTGTACTTGAAGCAAAAACCAAGTCACCCGGGACCTCGAGTGCCTTGCGAAATGAAAGGCCAACGAACTTTGCAAAAGCTCGGACCCGGGCTGCATTGCTCATCGAGTTTGAATAGGGGAGAGGTAACCAGTGGACGTTAATACCCTCCTCCTTAGAATTATACCAGCTCTTTGAAGTACTCGGTTTTCTATCCGACGTAATTATGTGTACTTCGTGTCCATTCGCCACTAGGCGTCTGGCCATTTCGTAGGATCTGGTCCCTCCTTCCATTTTAGGAGTGTTAAAGTATTGGTGCAGATAAATTATGCGCATTCCCTGCTCATTTCCATTCTTAAGGCTTGTGGTGTCTCCGTTTGGGAAGCATAGCCCAGATCATCTGGGATGTCTCGCATTAGAGACAAAGATTTTTCCCAATGTCCTTAATATAAAGTAAATCTGGATGGTCCGAGTTGTAGGCACTTCAAGTGGACAGCAATTCCACAGGGGAGTATTATCCAGCTTTCAGTAAAATAATCCGAGTGGGTGTGCTGTCGCTTTGGAATGTGGCAAAAAATTTTCGCATGGTCTAGAAAACTCAATGGGCCCATAAAAAATTTTCGAGTTTGATCTTAGGAAGGCTCAAATGAGAATTGTCCTCATGACTTTGGTACATCCTTGGAATGTCACCTGTCTCAAGAATCCTTGATGTGGCTCATGTGAACCGCCCCGGGTTCTCCGGAGACCTCGTTACTTGAGTCCGACCACCTCAGCC
>JAHOYU010000074.1 GCA_019038625.1 Candidatus Latescibacterota bacterium
TATTATGCCAGAAAGCTCTACTTTTAGATTCTCCGAATTTGGGGGAAGCTTACGGTGGGACTTCGATTCCAGGGTGCTGTCTCTGACAACGCCCGTCAATAGTGACTGCGACTCAAAAGCCCGCGAGATGCTGAAAGAAAACAAGGATAAGACAATCGCCAGTCTTGTAGCTGAGTTTGGCGAGGATCAATTTGAAGCAAAAAAGGCCAATTTCATCGATCTGGGACCAAAGAAATTTTCGGTCCTCGGCTTCCACAATAGGTTCTATGAGCAAGCTAGACGGGCCTTTGTAGTTGGAGCGTACTACCCGTCTTTAGTTGGCGCCTGTGCCCTCGGTGAGCGAATTCTGAATCACCTACTGTTGGCACTGCGCGATGACTACAGGTCCGAGCCCTCTTATAAGAAAGTGTATCGGAAATCTTCGTTCGACGATTGGGCCTTAGCTATCGATACGCTTGAAGAATGGGGTGTTCTGGAGGTGAATGCTAGCGATGCTTTTCGGGCGCTAATGGAAAAACGCCATTCTGCCATTCATTTTCGGCCCGAGACAGATACAAATGATCGGCAATTGGCCCTTGAGGCTCTTCAGTGTCTCGGGGAAGTAATCGCTTATCAGTTTGCAGGGGCAGGGCTTCTGCCATGGTTTCTGAATGACATCGCTGGAGAAGTATACATTAGACAAGAATGGGAGAAAAAGCCGTTCATTCAAAAGGTCTATCTGCATAGTTGTGCGCGCGTGGGACCATGGCATGAAGTAGTTGAAGTTCATCCTAAATGGAAAATCCGAGACCGTTTTCCGTATGAAGACCGCGAAATCTCAGATGACGAATTCGTGCGATTGCGAAAGGAAGGGCCGTCGCCCAGCTAACACGAGCTTACACCTGACATGGCCGCCCCTCGCCCATGGCAGTGTTGCGCCAATCGTTTTTGCAGGTGACGCCAACGGTTTAGATGCACAGTAAATATTGGACGGTGAGTTCGTGCCTGAACATGTATTGCAGCACTATCCATTCGTGACCGGCAGAAAAGCCCACTGCGCATGGGAGTTCGATCTATCGAAAGCGGTTCTCCGGTTCCTCACCGAGTTGGATCCCGACTATTTTGTTAATATTGCCGAGATACATTTAGCAAGAGTTGAAGAGAGCGAGTGCCAGTCTTCCGCTATTGCTCTTAGGTCGCTATACCTTCAGGGACTGGAAACCCTCTTTGCAATGCTGGGCGCGTTAGTGCAGGCACCCGGTGCGATTCCGGCTTGGTTGTTAAAGTATAAGAATCACGAACTTGACGAGTTGGTGGCGGATCTCCAAGCAGGTCGGCCTATTTTATCTTGTGTAAATTCCAAAATTGAAACCTGGAATGACCTCTCATCTGTTGTTCATGCTGGAATGGCCGTTGACGTGGAGAAGAAAGATGAAATATCGACAGTATTTGGCGGACTGTGGCGTAGGTTTGCGGGCGACTTTCTGGACAAAAAAATGCGACTGGAGTACAACAGCATAAAACATGGGCTGAGAATCAAACCAGGTGGCTTCGCGCTCGCAATTGGAAGGCAGGAATCGCCGGAGGTTCCGTGTCCTCCGGAGCGAATGCAAAACATGGGCGGAAGTAAGTTCGGTTCGGCATACTACACCGCAGAGGAATTGGATTCTAAGGGGCTGAACTTCAGAATACGCCAGCAGTCGGTCAATTGGAATCCGCAGAATATGTTCTGGGGTGCGAAGTTGATCAGTTTGTCGCTAAACAACGTAATCGCCTGTCTGCGAGCGGTAAACAAGGGGGAGCGGGAAGACATTTCATTTAAGTTCCTAGAGAACCCCGAAGAATTCGACAAGCCCTGGTCTCACGCCGTAGGAGTCATGTCGTTCGATTTTGCTCTGAACTTGTCGCCAAACCAAATCCAGCCTATGCGAAAGGAAGAGATTCTGGCTCGCTACGAAAAGAGGACCGGCGAAAACACAGAATGAGTCGTGGCTTCAATATTTTTCACCTGACAAGGTCGTTTGTCACGCGCCGAGCAGGGCCAGGTCCGCACCAATCGTCTTTGCAGGTGAAACAAACCTTATACGGACAAGAAATGGACGCAGATCGGGGGAAGTGAGTTGAACGAAGCCGAATTGGTGGAGCGAGTTTACGATCATGTTGAATCTGGCGACGTAGATAAGGCGGTGTTTGCGTGTCTGCGATTGGCAAGAAAGATCGGTGACACGTTCAACGCAATTATGTTTTTACGTGAATTGAATGCAGACAAAGAACAGTTCGCGGATCAGTTTTTTCACGAAACAGAGAAATTGAATAAAGAGGCCCGCAGTTTTTTGTGGGAGCGAACAGCCAAGCGTTGGATCGCGGAAAGGACTGTTCGTTCGCCGGGTGACGGTAACTCGGATGAGTCCAAAGTTCTCGATATGGGTGTTGGCGATTTGAGTCGCGAAGTCGATCAATTGGAGAAAGCGATACAAGATATGGCGTTGCCGGAAGGCATGGGGGCCTATGATGTAGCGGCGTTTACGGACCAGTTGTCCGTGCCAAAAGCACTTCTGCGTCACAAAATCCACATGTGTAACACGGTGGTTGAGCGTATTCGCGCTAGGTGTCTGGACTACGCCACGAGAACCGAGCGAGTACTTAAAACGGCGGCCGACGCGACCGGATACTTAGGAGAGTTGCAGGTCGAAGTTAACAGCTACTATGCTGAACGTTGTCCTGACGCCTATGCTAAGCTGATCAAAGCAGGAAGCCTCATCGGTTCGAGTGACACAGAAGATCACGCTCTGCTTCTTGCGACGATTCGTAGGGCGGTGCATGTAATCGCCGACTACCATTTCCCGCCAAAGGAAACTCCCTATTTGTGCTTGGATGGAAAAGAAAGACATCTGGGGGCTGAGCAATACTTAAATCGCCTCCAGGAATTCTGCCGTTCGATAGGAGGGGACGGTTCATCGAATAGTCTGTTTCTGGCGGAAATGGACTATCTGGCGGCGTTTGTCCGAAGGCTACATGAATCTGCGTCAAAGGGCGTACATGCTGAAGTTACTTCAGCCGAGGCAAAGCAAGGTCTTCTCGGGTTGTATATGTTTCTTGCGAATCTGATCGCCAAACTGGAGTCGAGTGAGGGAGAAGCTTCAAAGTCTAGTGATTAGGTGCGTGGTGTTGCGCGTATAACACTTATGAGGACTCCCCGTGTCAACAGGGGGTCAGCCGCTATTGGGGAAGTCATAATGTCTAGATTGATCTGAGGTAACTTTTGGCTAAAAAGAGGACTGCAGTTCCTGCCGCTGTACTCGCTGACGTGATGCTCGCGTCGGATTCGACATGCTGTCACTGTAGAACCCGTGGTAAAGCAGTCCAATTGCACCACCTTGACGAAGACCCAAGCAACAATAACATCTCGAATTTGGCGGTTCTTTGTCTCGAGTGTCATAACCAGACCCAGGTGTCGGGCGGGTTTGGCAGAACGCTGAGCGAACCTATCGTTAGGAAATATAGGGACGAGTGGCACACACGAGTCGAATCTCGGCGTGACGAGGCTGACAAGAACGCTATATCGCTGATCACTGAAGCAGGTGCCGAGATGACCGCCGACACTGTAGAGATTTTTGAGTACTCAGAGAAGAGAGCGACCGAACGGTTACGCTTCGTGAACGCTTTGCCTGAACTGGGTCGGCAATTGAGAAACAACGCGCAGGTGGAGTGGGATTCAGGGGTCACTTCTCGTATGGTGAATGGGTCATATGACTACATCAATTCGCTCAAGGGTCTCCTGGTCCAGATGGCGCGGTTTTATCCCGACGGTACGTTCGATGACCCTCAAACATTCTTTTCCGAACAAGTCGCGTCGCGATTTAGGTGGCATCGGTCCTATGCGGTTCCCGACGGACCGGGAACGGCCGGAACAATTGTTAATGTAACGGTATCGGGCGCTGTAGTTGACGATGTCGAAAAGATGGTCGAAGAGATGGCGATGGCGCTTGTAGGATACGACGATCGATTCGATTGGCGAAACTGGCCCAAGTTGTGGGAGGGAAGGCAATCTAAGAGCTTGCACCAGACAAAGTCGTTCTCGCCCGTGGTGGTGTCGCGCCAAGCCGCCCTTGCAGGTGAAGCCTACGTTGACACCAAGAGGAGACAATGGCGATAACCGACAAAACCCGAAAGTTACTCTGGGGACGTGCAGGTAATCGCTGTGCATTGTGCCGCTGCGAACTTGTCGTTGACAAGACTGACGCGGATGAAGAATCCGTTGTTGGGGAGGAATGCCATATCGTTTCCCCAAAGCCGAGCGGGCCTAGGCACAGAGCCAATTATCCTGTTGAGAAATTCGATTTGGTTGAAAACCTCATGCTCCTTTGTAGAGTTCATCACAAGGTCGTCGACGATCAAGTCGAGACCTACACCGAGCAACTATTGCGAGACCTTCGAAAGAACCATGAGCAATGGGTATCGGCGCGATTGGAGGAATCTCCAATCGAAGTTACTCCTCGCATACGGCGAATTCCGGATAATATTCCTGAGTTCTTGGAGCGGTTGGAGACGGGCCGTGGATTGATCGAGGTCGTACAGGGCGCTTACGCGAGTTCGTTCGATCATGAAGAGCTTGAGTCTGCTGAAGAGGTCCAGCTTGTTGGTGGTTTCTTGCAGGAATTGCATGACTGGGCGGAAACATGGCCTGATCTTGAACCAGTTCATAAGACCAAAGCCACATATAATCTGTCGCAATCGCTGAGAGGCTTGGAAGCGAAAGGGTTTTTCGTTTTTGGAGCAAAGGAGGTGCAACAGCTAGAGAGCGGCCAAGGGCCTGCTTCCCCCTGGCCCTTGGCGATCATTCGGGTTCTCCGCAACAGCAGCCCTACTATTAGCATCGTTGAAAAGCGAGAGGACTCAAGCAGCTAGTAGGCCGTTCGTCAAGCGCCTGGCTTGCGCCTGTTTATGAATCCAGAGCCCCTTGATCGGCTTGGATGGACGTTCCGATAGATCCAGATATACTAGCTGCCTCTTCCACTACTCTCACGACATCCGCTAACAATCTCTGTGCTGCAATTTGGAGTCCTTCCAGTGACGGTGGTACTTCCGCCAATAATCCTGTAACGCAAGTGTGGTAGGCTTCTTCAAAATCCGCCGGGCTGGCCAGCAATTCTCGCAGGCCACTGCCGACTCCGGCTGCTAACTCGCGCCAGTCGTCAACGAAGCGGCACTTCATTGCTTCAAGCCATGAGTCTGCCCAAGTGAGCAGAGCATCTTCGTCTTCCCCAGTGGCCAAGCGCGCAATGGCAACTACACGACCGAGGTCTTTGTTACTGCGCTTGACGTCATCCCGGCCTCCGAAACCACCAGACATCGCCTCGGGACCAATTTTTGGATGTTCAAGTAGGTTGGCCAGAGCCATCATTTCGGGCCTAGCGATAAAAATCCCGAATTCCGTCTCAAGAGGCTTAAAGTTGGTCAACGACAGGTAGCCAAAACTGCAGATTGTGAAATCGCCATACTTGGTCTGCATTCGCTGCCAGGTTTTCCGCCGATTCGCTGCTGACTCGGGAACGGTCAGCAATTCCAAGAACCAATCCTTCTTCTGCGGGGGGTGTAGGCGAACCATGGGTAATTGATCATCCGGAGTGTTTTCATTGCCTGGGACGGTCCATTCACCTTCAGACCGAAGGCTCCATTTGGCGTGTAGCAATTGCTCGGTGATAGCGACTCCCGCCTGCACGGCCTCAATGTTCGGCGACAACAGACAATCGGCATCCTTGGTGCGCACTACCATCTTTTCCGCCTGACCAAAGTATCGGAAACCCACCGCAAGACTGCCGATAATAATCATATTCCCTTTGCAGTCAGCGGGAATGGCTGCTGCGATCTCCCGCAAAACCATGGCGGGCGAGACTCCACTAAGTGCTGGAACGCGATCAGTCATTGTAACTCTTTCCTTGAGATTCGAGATAGGTCATGAACTCGTGAGCCTGCTTTTTCAGCCGACCGTGAAATAGATCCAATAAACACTCCACGGGATCGGCGGTCATTGAACCATCGACTGCTGGCGCGAAAAATGATTTCCGGCGCCTAAGAAAATGTACGGCCAAGCGGACCGGCTGTTCAGGATCTCGAGTTTCCTTGAGCCCGGGATCGATCCGGTCCATTGGCAGATGCACCGACATCTTGTCGTGGGCATGCACGCAAAGATCTAGACGCGGTGCGCCGACCAAGTCAAGGTCTCCGAAGTGTCGCTGTGCGCCGATCCCCCCACCTATCGCCAAATCGGGCCGCTGTAAACTAACAATTCGTTTATAGAGGGAGTTGATTGAACGGGGCTGACCGGAATGGTCAGTGTACATCACGGTTGCGCGAGCACTCTTTGCCGTTGCTGCGAACTCGCGCCACATTTCTTTCGGAAAGTATCGTAACTGGACTCTACGGTCGGAGTTTCGCTCAATGGCCGAACCCAGTTTATCCAAAGCCTTGGCCACTGTGCGATAGGAACAGCCTACCGTTTTGGCAATCCCATGAGACGTCAATAGCCCACGACCCTCTATCCAACTCAGAATAAGAACTCGAAAAATCTCCGATTGCAAGTTCGGACGCGGCAATACAATTTGATTTTTTCCCGGAAGTTCACTCTCAAAGTGGAGAATATCGTTGATCTGGAAAGGGGCATCCGTGGATCCATCGGTAAGCTTGCCATTCCTTGCAGCAAAGTAATTAAGGCGACGAGCGATATCGGGCTTCAATGCATCCCAGGTAGCTCGAAATTCTACTTTGAGACTTTCTTTTCCCATTTTTGGGTCTATGAGTAGCAGATAGCCGTTTTTTTCTGGATCAAGAGTGAGATAGTGGACGATTTGAAGCAATACGTTGCGGAAGTCTCTAACACCAGTCAGTTGCTTCTTGACTTCTACAATGGTGTTATCGTCTTTGTAATCAACTTGATACATAATATTGACCCTCAATGTGAGAACTATTTTCTGCGCTATTAGTATACCATGAACACAATGCCGTAGCAAGTCAATACGAAACTCGCGGGTCACTATTGCAGTCGCAAAGCAGTTTTATTCTCGCAAGTCAGTACTGTAATTGCAAGTCAATTTATCGGCATCTCAGCAACGTCTTTAAGAGGAAAAGACTGGGGACCACCATTCAGCTGACACGCAACGATCGATTTGTAGCCATGCACTGAATCTCGGTAGCTTGCGATTGTCGGGGATTGCCGTCAAGAATATGGAAGGTCAGCTAATGAACACCATATTTTCCCGGGACCAGGATCGAGACCCGTAGCTGAAAATGCCTGCTTGATGGAAACGCATACGGTGTTACGATATTCTTCAAACATACATTGGATCGATGTAGCATCGGCTTTCCATAAAAAGGGGATCAGAAAGTGAAACCTTCCGAATGCCTAGAAGGACTCAGCCTACATGGCGGATGGAAAGTGAAGTCTATTATTCGCCGGTTACCGAACAGTACAGGAGGCCATTTCTCCATAGGATATCTTGTGGAGGACAGCACAGGCAGAGAAGCTTTCTTGAAGGCATTAGATTTTTCCGGAGCATTTCAAAGCCCGGATCCTCCGCGAAAACTCCAAGCCATGACAACAGCATATAACTTTGAGCGAGATCTACTCGCGAAGTGCGAGAATCGGTCGCTCCGACGAATCGTGACTCCAATATCAGACGGGACCGTGAATGCCCCAGGCAATCACGGTCTTTTAGGAAATGTGCCATATTTGATCTTCGACTTGGCCTCTGGAGACCTTCGCGGCACCGTTCAAAAACTCGGAGCTTTTGACCTCGCATGGTCACTGCGAACTCTTCACCAAACAACAATCGGACTTAGACAGCTTCATTCTGTTGGCATTGCTCATCAGGACTTAAAACCCTCCAATGTCTTACTTTTTGCTGACTCAGGGGCAAAGGTAGCTGACCTGGGTAGAGCCTCGGATATTGCTGCAAGTTCTGAAACCGACCGGTTTCCTATCCCCGGTGATGTCGGATATGCACCCCCAGAGCAAACCTACGGATGGCGTTTATCTTCCGATTTCTATCACCGTTACATTGCCGATTTGTATCATCTTGGCAGCATGTTGTTCTTTCTGACCTGTGGCATCTCGGCAACCCATGCTCTGCACCATAAGATTTCTGTGGCTCAAAATAAATCTTTCACTCGAACTGACTTCCTCAGGGATTTACCTTATATCGAAAATGCCTTTGTAGAAATTCTAGTCGATCTGCGGTCCACCATCTCTCCCTACGCCCAGGATCTCACTGACGAGATCGTTCTTATCGCCGAACAGCTTTGCCAGCCAGATCCCCGCAGACGAGGAGATTCGAAAGTCCGATCTACGTTAAAACCACAGCACGACCTCCAGTCGTATGTCTCAAGATTCGATCGCTTAGCGCGACGAACAGAATTGAGATTCAAATGAGTGGCACGTTCGACCAATCGAAACGACAAGTGATCCCCAGATGGTTGAGCTATCATGCCAGCAATGCGCTTCAGCTTCTTAGTTCCGAGTCCTCCTCTCGAAGCACTTTATCTAGAACCAGAGCTGGCTTATCCGCTCAAGAGAAGTGGCAAAATGACAACAACTTGAGTCATGCCGTGGATTTCGTTGGCGAAGCCATTGTTATTTCGGATTTTGACAATGCCCAAGCTCTAGATGCAGCGAAATTCATTCTGACCAACGTCTCCTCTGAAAAAAAACACGTCCGCGCCCTTGCGAAACACTATGTCGACCCTAGGGATGATATCAGTGAAGATGATCAATTTGCCGTTAAAACTGACCCAATAAATTCTCGAATCAGCTCCCTAAAATCACGAACGGCTACCCATCCAATTGACCCGATCTCGTGGGCAGACCTCTCGCTTTTATACGCGATTGCTGGAAGCCGATCCAAATCAATTCGCTGTATGTCAGTTGCCCTAGGGCTCAGCAAAGGCAACCGGTTTGTTCTACGTTCTGCTGCACGTTGTTTTGTTCATTTTGGCGAACCTGACAGAGCTCTCGATATTATTCGGAAGTCAGCACAATGCAAATCAGATCCTTGGATTGCAGCATCTGAGATCGCGATCGCTGAGTCTGCAGGATTAAAGAATCGATGCCTGCGGCCTGGTCGCCAACTGGTTGCAAATGACAACCTTTCTCAGTTTTCCCGCAGCGAACTTGCAGCCACGATTAGTACTCTTGAATTGGCACATGGTTCGTCACGCAAAGCAAAAGTATTTATGCGAAAGGCATTGCTCGAGCCAACAGAGAATTCTCTTGCCCAAGCGGAATGGATGGCCGCCAATCTCAGTAGTTCTCCGACAGTAGAACTGGAAGAATACCCCGCCTCATATGAGGCTCGCGCCCAGCACTACTACCACTTGAAGGACTATGACAGGACTATCCAGGCGGCCAGACTGTGGGCAGATTTTCAACCCTTAAGTTCTCGGCCGCTTGCACAGGCCTCCTTCATTGCTTCTGTAGTCCTGAATGATGACAGTCGATCTATTTCGCTGCTCAGAGACTCCGCTCTTGTACGTCAATTCGATCCGATACTGACAAACAACTATGCATTTGCCCTAATGCGCCAAGGCCGAATATCAGAAGCCTCGGAACTCTTGAGGCGAATCGATAAAAGGTCTTTACCGCTTAGAGAGCAATTGATTCTATCAGCAACGAACGGACTGCTGGCATTCAAACAAGGAAACCCAGAACAAGGACGGGACCTATACAGTCTGTCTGTAAAGGGACTTGACGGACTCGGCGAGTATCGTGGTGCAGCCATCGCAAAGTGCTTTTGGGCGATCGCAGAAATCGATTCTGAGAGCGATTTTGCCAAAGCCACTTCGGCAGACGCAATGAAGCGCGTTAAAAAACAGAAAATGACGGAACTGGACGTCTACACCAATATGCTGAAAAACGCCAATCCATAGCGGAGATCTTGCCTGTGTAGTCCCGACATCCAGTTAAGATGCGGACTCATACCGTCACGCTGCTGCTATTGAATCATACCGGCTCATTGGCAAGAATATCATCGATTGAATCCCCTCCAGGTCCGTTGCCAATCAACCTGATCGCTGCTGATTGAGCTCCAACAAGAATACGAGGAACTCCTCATCGCTGGCACCAGCGTGAATTCCAGATTCACCAGTTGCGTCCCCATAGGCTTTTGCTACACAGACATCCAGCTTTTTGTGCGCATCCGACAGCCAGCGCGGCATTTCGTTATAAAGGGCTGTAAGCGTTCGTTTCTTCAACTTCATTTCAACTGGTGCATCGATCGGCTCAACAATGCAGTATTCGCCGCCTTCGCCGCCAGTATCGCCATTCCTTATTGAGACATCCCAAGGACCGCCTTCCGCAGCGGCAAATGTGTGGACCTTTTGTCCGACCCATTCCGGCGGGTTCAGCCAACGAGTCCGCATTGCATCCAATTCCCGAGCAGCCTCAGCAACTGCTAGGACCTCGGACGAATCATCGGGTTCTTGGCCGAGCGGCCACGGAAACGGGAACGTATCGAAACATGATGTTGGGGTATAGCGAGTTCCACTACTTGCTTCACGGAGCTGAGTGGCCTGACCTCGAGACCAAATCTCATGGAATCGCGAATGTAGAATACCCAAAAAATAGTCATCAACCCTAGCAAATGCGATCAGGGAACTATCAGGCATTGTCGGGGCCGCAATCCATGCAAACAGCCTATGCTTTGCAACTCGCGTCGTAACGAGATATTTTCCTAATCCACTAAACGCCGCCCGCATCGCAGGTCGAGGCCGAACATGTCGCCAGTAGTACTGGCGATAAACTTCGCGCTGATTGCGCTCGCGTTCTGGTTTGATGTGCTCCAAAACGTGCTGAAATGGCCTCTCGTATTTTGCCGCCTCCCTCTCCTCCATTCTCGTTGGGTATTCCGGCCAACTCGGCCACCGATTCCGGCAACACTCGGCCACTGATTCC
>JAHOYU010000075.1 GCA_019038625.1 Candidatus Latescibacterota bacterium
CCACCTGGTGCCCCCCCTGTCGGAAGGAGATGCCGGCCATGGAAAAGCTTCACAAAAAATTACAGGGCCAGGAATTTATCATGGTGTCTGTGAGCCTTAAAGAGTCTGCCAGGAAAGTCGGTGAATTTTTCAAAAAACGAAATTTGACCTTTGCGGCGCTGCTTGATCCGAAGGGTCACGCCTCCAAAAAATTCGGGATCGCTCAAATTCCAACGACATTCGTCTTGAATAAAAACGGCGATATCATCGGTAAAGCACTAGGTCCCCGTCGCTGGGAAAGCAAAGCGGCTGTAGATTTTTTCAAACAACTCTCCCGCATGAATTAACCCTCGACCATAACGGGTATCTGTCAATCACGATCCGGCTGTGTCCGGTGATTCACCAAGAATTGCTCCCTTTTTCCCAATGGTGAAGCGCATGTTGACATCTTCAATGTAGACACCCGTTTATGAGTATCGAGAATTTTTTTTGTCGCAAATAGGTATAGACACTCGAATAGAGATCTGCTATGGATAGCGTGGGTTAATCCATAGGGAGGTGCCAGGCTATGCCGAGAGGACAGAGGAAGGTGGTTTTTCAATCCGGTCGTGAGATTACCGGACAAGAGCTTGATGACATTCAGGAAACGGTTGGTCTTTTTCCGAGTTTGAGTCGTACCGAACTGGCAGCGACAATCAGTGAGCATCTGGGATGGGTGACGCTGACTGGTGGCAGCAAGATCAACGCTTGCATGAAACTGCTGGAGAAACTGGAGAGTAAGGGTTTGATACAGTTGCCGGCAATACAGGAGCAGTATCGCCAGGATCATACCCAAAGACCGATTGTTCCAACGAGAAGGACCGATCATAGGGCTGATATCAGGGGGAAACTGGGGAATATCGGACCGGTAAGAGTTAAGGCCGTATCTGACGAGGAATCCACTGGGCTGTGCAATGAATACATCAGTCGCTACCACTATTTGGGATACAAGAAGCCTTTCGGGTATTGCCTGAGGTATCTTGTTGAATCTGATCAAGATTTGCTGGGGTGCATGATGTTTGCAGGAGCTGCCAAAGCTCTGGGGGCTCGAGACCAATGGATCGGCTGGGCGCAACAGGAACGGCTAAGGAACCTGCCTTGGGTAATCAACAACTGTCGGTTCTTGATTTTTCCGTGGGTTGAAGTCAAGAATCTTGCCAGTCACGTTTTGGGACAGGTTGCAAGGCGTCTGAGGGTTGATTGGCAGTGTCGCTGGGGATACAGCCCTGTTTTGGTCGAGACTTTTGTAGATCCTGCACAGTATTCCGGGAGTTGCTACAAGGCGGCCAATTGGCAGTATTTGGGCATGACCACCGGAGAGGGTCTTGTACGCAAGGGCAAACATTACCGTACGAGCCCAAAGATGATCTTTACCAGGCCTCTGGAAAAGGGGTTCCGTTCTCTTTTGTGTTCACACAGACTCAGAGGAGGGATGGAACAATGAGCCACAGGCCAAACCAGGAACAGATAGAGCTGCTAAGAAAGGGCAGAAGAGAAGCCGGCAAAGCATTACGTGAAAGGCAGCAAGCCCAAGGGCTAAAAGCACCGATCAAGGTGTCCCTACCCAACCACAAGAGTCAATACACCAGCGTGCAAGAAGAGAAGCAAGCACGGCAGGAAGCTACCACCGAACAGATGCGAGTGTTCCGCGCGCACTTGCCGATGCTGTTAAAACGGCTCTCAAAGATAGAGGATCCGCGCAATCCCAAGAAGACAAAACACAAACTTACGATGCTGTTGATATACGGCATTATGACCTTTGTCCTTCAGATGTCTTCCAGACGCGAAGCGAACCGTGAGATGACCCGCCCACAGTTCAAGGAGAACCTGACACTGCTGTTTCCTGAGTTAGAGGATCTACCTCACAATGATTCCCTGATGCGGTTGTTAGCCAGGATTGAGGTCAGTGAAATTGAAAGTGCTACTGTCGCCTTGGTGCGAAAGCTAATCCGGAATAAGAAGTTTGCCCGGTATCTGGTCGATGGTCGTTATCCCATAGCCATCGATGGCACGCAGAAAGCAGTTCGCAATCCTCTGTGGAGCGAGGAATGGCTGGAGCGCGAAATTAAAAGCGGCGACGACAGCCAAATGCAGTATTATGTGTTAGTGCTGGAAGCAAGTCTGGCATTTTCAAATGGAATGACGATTCCTTTAATGAGTGAGTTTTCAAACTATGCGGAAGGTGATACCAATACAGAAAAACAGGACTGTGAACAGAAGGCATTTAAGCGATTGGCTAAACGGCTGAAGGCTGAATTTTGTCATCTTCCTATCATGGTGCTCTTGGACGGGCTGTATCCCAATGGACCAATGATGGAGTTGTGTCGTAAGAACAAATGGGATTTCATGATGGTGTTGCAGAACAAAAGCTTAAAGAGCGTCTGGGAGGAATACAATGGGCTTAAACAGCTTGAGGCAAACAATAGTCTCAAGATGAACTGGGGTAATCGAAGGCAGCGATTTGAGTGGGTCAATGATATCGAGTATTATTATGACACCAAGAAATTCAAAAGACAGATTGTCCATGTGGTCGTTTGTGAAGAAAGCTGGCAGGAGATAGCCAAAGATTCTACTGAAACTGTTACCGTGCAATCACGGCACGCTTGGATTTCCAGCGAACCCTTGAACAGGCGGAATACACACCAACGCTGCAATCTAGCTGCGCGCCACCGGTGGGGTATCGAGTCCGGCTTCTTGGTGGAGAAACGCCAGGGCTACCAGTATGAGCACCTGTTCTCTTACAACTGGAATGCAATGAAGGGCTATCACTACCTGATGAGATTGGGGCACCTAATCAATATCCTGTCCCACAACTGCGAGCGTCTTGTGGAAATGGTACGTGAGTTTGGCGTGCGAGGCTTCATCGGTTTTGTTCGTGAAACCTTGAGCGGCCCATGGCTTGACCCCCTATGGGTGCGGCAGCGACTTGCTGCTCATTTCCAACTTCGGTTGGTATAAGCAGCCAGCCCGGTCAGATCCAACGGAATACACCCCAGGTAACAACGGGGCAGACAATACTATGTCCCAACGCAAATATTCTTTGCGGGAGCGAGGGCAACACGCTGATTTTTTGCACACTTTTGCGTCAAGGTGACCCAGCAGAAGGCAAAAATCTTGCCGTGGCCTTGTGAAAACCACCTGCGCTGCATTTATGCTTCACCACTGAGATAAATCGGGTTTTTTTGACCTTGCCCATGGAGGAACCTTATTTTTAGATGAAGTGGGTGAATTATCCCTCAATATGCAGGTTAAACTGCTGCGGGCTCTTGAAGGAGGAGAATTCATACCTGTCGGCGGTGAAAAGGCTCATAAAACGGATGTCAGAATTATTGGAGCAACCAATAAAAATATTAAAGACCGGGTCAAACAGGGATTGATGCGCGAAGATTTCTTTTACAGAATCCATGTAGTCCCCATACATATGCCCCCCCTAAGAGAGCGGGCAGAGGACATTCCGTTGCTGGTGGAGCATTTCATGAAATCTGTTTGCAAGGAAGGAAAACGGCCGTTAATTCCTTGTAACGGTGGAAAACGGCCGTTTATTTCGGCAAAAATCATGAAAGTTTTTTTAAACCACCAATGGCCGGGCAACATCCGGGAGCTTCAAAA
>JAHOYU010000076.1 GCA_019038625.1 Candidatus Latescibacterota bacterium
CCTCGGTAAATAGGGCGAAGAAAGCCTTACCGAATTAACCGCATGGCCCACTAGCGAAATTTGCCTCCGTGTTAATTTTCTTGTGTGTGCCCGGCATGGGCATGATTTTATGGGGTGCAAGTCCCCTGTACGATATCTGGGAGGATGTCATATTGACGCCTTTAAAAGTACTAGCCGACGGCAAGGTGAGGTCTGGTGACAGACACGCTGAAAGAAGCCCGAGTGCAAACCTGTGAGCCGACGGACAGAAACTGCATATAAGGCCGAACCCCAGGGCAAGTCAGCACAACATGACGAAGCCCATCCAGATCCATGGGGGATGGTAAATGTAGCGGTTGTGCAGGGAAAGATCATGTTTTTACCCGGGGAGATCTGCCAGCCTAAGCGTCCTAACAGACGTGGTGGAACAGAGCCTGCGAAGGTGCGCGTTAACATGGCAGAAGTCAGCCGAGGACGAGAACCCGGGGATTGCTCCCGGGGAAAGGTCCGAGGGCAGTGTGAAATGAGGTGCCCATGAGCTCAAGTAATTCGTTGACCCCGACCGGGGATTTGGATGCTTGGCGCGTCACAGAATCATCTCCTTTCGATTTTGCATCGGTGGAATACATCGTATCCAATGCGAGTATAACCGAAGCATGGAAAAAGGTCAGATCCAATAAAGGAGCGCCCGGTGCCGATGGTATCTGCATCGAGAAATTCCAAAAATGGGTTCGACCCCAGTGGCATGACATCAAGAAGCAACTGCTGGACGGGACCTATGTGCCTTCGCCAGCGCTTCGGGTTGAAATTCCAAAGGAGTCTGGGGGAGTGCGCCGTTTAGGTATTCCCCGTGTGTTAGACCGAGTGCTGATGCAAGCCATTGCAATGGTGCTCGGAGAAATGTTCAACCCCACCTTCTCAGATAACAGCTTTGGCTACATGCCCCATCGATCCGTGCAGCAAGCTGTAAGACAGGCTCAGTCGTTCTATCGGCAAGGCTATACCATTCAGATCGATATTGATCTGGAGAAGTTCTTCGACACTGTGAATCACGATGTTCTTATGGAACGCGTGGCGCGCAAAGTGAAGAATAAAGGCCTGCTCAGACTACTGGGCCGTTTCCTGCGAGCAGGCGTCATGGTGGATGGCCGTCTGCGGCCAACCCGACTCGGGGTCCCGCAAGGGAGTCCGGTCTCGCCTATATTGAGCAACATCCTGCTGGATGATCTCGATAAGGAGCTGGAGAAGAGAGGACATAAATTCATTCGATATGCTGACGATCTGGCGATCTTCGTCAAATCAAAGCGGGCGGGTGAACGCGTGATGGCCAGTATTAGCCGCTACCTAGAGTGCAAGCTCAAAGTAAAGGTGAACCAGGCCAAGAGTAAAGTGAGCCCTGTCAAAGAGAGTTCTGTACTCGGATTCGAAATTCACCACAAGAAGCTTCGAACGCTGGACTGTAAGGTCCGGAAGTTCAAGCGCGAGCTAAAACTGATCACACGCCGATGTCCGGGTATATCCATAGGATCCCGCATCATCCGCCTGAAGCACTATGCTCAGGGATGGATGGCGCATTATGGATGCGGGCTGAAGTACAATGATGCGGTTGCTCTTGACGGCTGGATGAGGAGACGTCTTAGAATGTGCTATTGGAAACAATGGCGCAGACCACGGCGCAGAATCCGGGCATTGATTAATCTGGGAGTGAATAAGCGTGAGGCAATCCGTTTGGGGTTATCACGTAAAAGCTACTGGCGACTCTCAAAGACATTGGCCACTAACAGTGGATTGAGCAACGCACACTTCGACGAGATCGGACTCATTTCCTTGCGTACGTTATGGTGCAAGATTCACCATCCGGCTACGGCCCGATAGACACTTGATATGAATTCGATTTGCCCGATGAAGTATCTCTGTTAATAACAGGCCAGGCGCCGTATACGGACCCGTATGTACGGTGCTGTGGGAGGGGGCCGCTAGAGCGGCTCCCTATCCCGATTATGCGCTTTTTTAGTATGCTTTAAAATTACAATCATATTTTTTTTGCCACTGATCATTACCTAAAATAAAATCTTCTAGTATGTTTTGCATTTGCAATACAGTTTGAGGTGCTTCGTTTATGACAGCATCAATTCTATTATGACGATTTCTATACATTGCAGACAAACCATCAATACCATTAAGGCTGCCACCGACCTCCATTGAAACACCTGGCTCTAAAACAACAACGAATTGATAGAAATTACTTACCCAATCTAATTTATTGATCTCGGTGGCAATGATTTTATTGCTAATTTCTTTTGATAATAAAGTTTGGCCATTACCGTAATCAGAAATTAAATGTATACCAACTGTTGTTTCAGTTGGATCAACTGTCCAGTCAGCAGATGCTATTTGAGCATTAGCACTTATGCCAAATAATGCAGCAAATATACCGAATAAGAATTTCTTCAATTTACTCTCCATAGCACTTAACGCCTAAATAACCGGGGCAAATTGAGCGCTAGTGGGCCATGCGGGAAATAAGGTAAGGGTTTGTTAAGCTTGTTATAATGGAG
>JAHOYU010000077.1 GCA_019038625.1 Candidatus Latescibacterota bacterium
AGTCAGGTGCCTATCCACATGATGTTATCAACCTTATCGTGGGCCAGCGCCCGTACCTGCGGGCCAACTCCCAGACTGTCATCATCATAGTTCGTCCACGTTGTATCCATGTCAAAAACATCCACACCAGCATCATTGCCTATCCAGAGGTTTCCACTGGTATCAACGGCGAGCGCGTAGACGGGAACGCTTGAGAGGCCGTCAGAAGTATCGTAGCTGAACCAATAACTTAAATACTGGCGCTCAAGCCCCTTGTCCGAGCCGTACCAAGTGCCACCCGTACAGTCTATGGCCATAGCATGGATAAGCTTGCCCGCCGTGGAATCGATCTCAGAGGTATTGATTGTGGCGCTGTCTACGACAAACAGCGTAAGCCCCTTAATCGTACCCATCCACAGCGTATCGGCATCAACCTCTATTTGAAGCGTTCCCACAAGCTGACCGGGTAGACCGTCAGCGGTATCGTAGCGCGTGGTGTCCGAGGATGATGCGCTGTCCAGTACCACAAATCCCTGGGCCGTGCCCACGTACAGATCGGTCGTGCCGGAAGCGATTGCAAATATATTGTTCACCGATTCCTGATGGTAGGAGGCTACCCCGAAGCTGGCCAGCGAAAAGCTGTCTGCGGAAAACTGGCTGTATAGACCGCGTGAGGTGGCCAGCCATGGCCTGCCCGTATAGTCAGCCTGAATGTTCCTAACGGCGTTGCCCACCACCAGAGTATCCCCGGCTATAATATCAAACCCAGACCAAGCGGCTACCGAGACCTGCCCACGTATGTCGGAGGTGACTATAAGGTATAAGATAGATGCGGCCAGAAGGGAGAGAATAGCGCGCAACGCCCTATTGTACGTTGTCACCCTGGGTATCCTTTGCTGAATTTTATTGCCGGGGCAGCGCAGGGCCATCCCTGAGAACCATTAGCTCCTATGGAACAACCCCGTAGCGCTGCCCCGGCAGTCACCGAGAGATAGCGACAATTCAATATGGGGGGAGAGGCAATATAAGTCAAGTAAAAAATAATTTATAAAAGGGTTGACAGCGGGCTATTAATTGTTTATAGTAAGGAGGAAAGAAGTAGAAGCAGCAATAAGCTCAATGTTAGAGAGTTACAGCCAATTTACAGTAGTGTACGTATGACCGAAGCGGTGACTGGTGTCTGGCGCACTGGCGGCCTAATGGCCGTGGGCTTAAGCCCCATCAGCCGGTTTGAATCCGGCTCCGGCAGGTTAAATATTCGGGCGATGGTGTAATAGGAGAATCCGGGATAAATGTTGATCGAGCGGGGAGCGCTCCCCTTAATAGGCTCCGAGGCACCCGGCGGCACACTGGCTATGGAGTCAGAGGAGCGGGGTTAGGCACCCGCAGACCCGACCAAATTTTAAGGCGCAATCGTCCAGGGGTCAGGACATCGGATTTTCAGTCCGACAACGCGGGTTCGATTCCCGCTTGCGCTTCCAATATTCCGAAGCGGGCAACTACTGGCGGTCGTAGGGATTCAGCAAGCCGATCGTAGCCTGAAATCAAGTAGGGCGCGGAGCCGATTCCGGCCCGCTTCGGGAGAATATCATAACAGGAGATGCAGAATGCCAAGGTGGTTATGTGAATGCAAGTGTGGGCAAAGGGGCAACGTAGCAAGCGGAAAATTGCTTTCCGGGCGATCCACAAAATGCGCGGATTGTGGCAGAACTACGTTTAGGCATGGCGAGGGACGCAGTAAATTGTATTCGATTTGGCGCGGCATGAAAAAGAGATGCGCGCTGAAAGGATACAGTAGATATGAATATTATGGAGAGCGCGGAATAAGCGTCTGCCAAGAATGGGGGGCTGATTATTTAGTGTTTAGAAAGGGCGATTATACCTTTTACGTACCCACGCGAACAGGGGGTTTAAATGACTCCCTGCCATAATATAGAAAATGATCGTTCAAAAGAAACTATCGAGAGCAGGGGTTACTTCGGTAACTATGTAATTAAAGATGTCGCTGAGTATTGGGATAACCTTCTCCCCGATCAAAGGCCCGTCTTTGAACGCTATTTCAAAGGCAGGGAAGATATTCATGTGCATTTCAGGGTCGGGGACGAGTATTCCACGGGGTATTCTGGCGAATATTGCCTCGCCTTCCACTGCGCCCAAGCTGAAAACCTTAAGCTCTCCGCCCTCCCGCCATTCTTCGCGCGGGAGAAGCATGTCTCTCGGGATTCCGAGTGCAGTGAAATTCCAAGCCGTGACATGGAGCATTCGGTGCTTGTCAATGTTAGAAAGCTCATTGAGTTGCCAGAGAGGGTGGGAACGAAAATTCCTCCCGCGCTGGTACGGTTGCAACCTCTCTATCACTGTCTTCGCTTTTGGGTTGATCGCTTGGAGCATTTGCACAGCGTTGTCCCGAAACCTATCGGAACCAAAACCGGACACACCCTTGCTACTTTCGTCCCCGATGATTGGGAACTGCGTTTTGCGTGCGGTCTCTTCCGTGAGTGGGCATGTGTAGACTTTCGTGAGCGCAAAAACCAAGTGATCCAGACTGCTGCGGAGATTTTGGACACAATCCCCGAGCATAAGCGAAAAGGGATCGACGGGGATTGGGTCAATACCGGACTTGACGAAAAGGTGGGTAGGATCGTCTGGATCGGGATCGAGTCTGGTCGGATGCAGGTGACCATTGACCCATTCGTTCAGCGCGATATTCAAATCTTCCAAGTGCTTTCGCGCTCGCTCGATTTTGAAGATGTGCGTCAGTTCTGGGGTGCTCATAGTGGGTGTTCTCTTGCGGTCTGCAAGAAAGAATTTAAGCGTCAGGATCACTAAAAGCAAAGCCAGAAGCGCCACAGTTAGGACATTTGCCGATGAATAGACCATCTTTATTAATTTCTTTTGGTTTTATGGGAAACTGATGGTTGCATTTTGGACAAGTGGTTGTATCAACTCTACTGAATTTTAACCGTGGCGGTGTATTTACAAGCTTTTTAACGACATCGTCAAACGGCTTTGGTTCATACTGTTCTTTGTCGTCAGACATGATTACCTCGCTTGTGGAGCGCAGTACATGAGACGTTTACCGGCGATACCGCGCAGGGCAATAATGGTTCGTTGAATATCGCCGATGTGGCGGTGGTTATACCGGAAGTCATATTCTCCAATGTAACGCTTAAGATGCTGAGAGCCAACATGCTGATAAATACCGACAAGGCCACGCTTGAGGATACTAAAGAATCCTTCAATGGTGTTCGTATGGACAGGGCCACGGACATACTCGCCCTTGCTATGGGTTACAACGCTGTGCTGCTCAAACAGCCTGTCAGTGTCCTTGTAGGCTCCCATTTCATCGGTGACGATATGGGTATCCCTGTTGATCTGGCCTTGCATGATCGGCTTGAGTGTCTTGCCCGTAACGGTATTGACGTGGAAGGAACGGACATGCCCACCACGCTCAACCAGAGAGAAGATACTCTCCTTGTGCGCATAGCCCCGCGCACCGGCTGGCTTTGGGTATTTGGTTCCCCAATAGGTTTCATCGGCCTCAACGATATTACCGCCTCCGCCGATCTTCTTGACGAAGAAAGAGTCTTTCATGGCCGCACGGATACGGTGAGACATGAACCAAGCGGTTTTGTAGGTGACATCGAGAGTCCGATGAAGCTGGTGGCTGCTGATCCCCTTCTTGCTGGAACAAAGCAAGTAAGCAGCAAGCAGCCACTTGTGCAGGGGAATGTGACTGCGCTCGAACAACGTCCCTACCGTCACCGTAAACGGCTTGCGACAGTGGCCGCACTTGTACAGTCCAGGGCGTGTAGACTTACCCTCAAGCTTGTAAGCCTTGTCCATACCGCCGCAATGTGGGCAGACAACGCCATCAGGCCAGCGAACCTTTTCAAGGTACTCACGTGCCGCCTGTTCATCATGGAAGTATTGCGCGGAAAGTTGGCTCATCGGTTACTCCTTGAAAGGATTACCATCGGGTGATTTGCCTTTTAAGCATGCAACTGAATTCCAAAGATATTCGCGGTCTTTATCTGAAAGATTTTGATCGCATTTCAGGGTATCAACTATCTGCCCTTGGCGATCCCAAATCTCTTTGAGTAGGGGAATTCTTCCTTCAAGTATTTTTAGTCGCTCAAGATTAAGTTGATCCAATTGGGCTTTAAGCTGTTTCTCTTGGGTTTCAAGTTGTTGGATTTGAATAGATAAATGCTTTTTATCAGTTTTAAGCCGTTCTGACTTGATGGTGAGTTCATCATAGCGAATTTGCAGAGTGTCCTTTTCGGATTGAATTTGACTTAAGCGATCTTCACTTTCCTGTTTGGCTTTTAAATCGAGGGCTTTATGAAATTGATGAAGGCGGATAAGAGCGGCGACAACTATGATTGTCAACGCGATGTATGCCAAAGTCGATTGGCTAAAATATATCAACGCCGCTACAATGGAATTGCCAATTCCAAGAATGAAATAAAGGCCATGTTTAAACTTGTCCGGGATGATACCGGTCTGAGCTTTTGGGCTGGGGTTACTATTTGCAATCTTTTCCATGTGTTGCTCCATAGCTTGAAAGGTCTATTTCCAATATACATCCTTTGTATCTGGTATGTCAAGTATATAATCGCCTTAGAAAGTGGGCTTTGAACAACGGCTATCAAGAGGGGCTTAGTCTGGACAGGATTAACCCCGATGGAAACTACGAGCCGAGTAATTGTCAATGGCTGACTCGCGGTGAAAACACAAGCAAAATGCACCGGGAAAAACACCGAGTTCAGGTTTAATGTAGTTTATAGCAGCAGCACTCACACTTAGCAAAAGGAGAAGCAGATGGGAAAGCTGCATGAACTATTGAGTGTGGAGCCGGATGTTGTCGGCACTGCAAAAGCCATTGTTGACGAGGGCATCAGCACCCTTGGCAAGAAAGGCGAAAGGTTTACGGGACTGCGCAAGACCTACCAGCCCCTGGACGAGGAGGGCACCAGCTACCCGCCTGAGATTACTCAGGTACAGGAAACGGTATCGGGCAAGCTCGATTACGTAGCGGGAACGCTGGCCAAGGCGATTAATATCGTTTTGAGCAAAGAGGTCACGAACACGCTGACCTCGGCCAAGCTCCTGATTGGCAAAGAAGACTTCGGGGAGTTCCCGGCCACCGTCTACTTGGCTCTGGAAAAGCAGGTTAAGGAGTTCAGGCGCGTGCTTCAGGCGGTGCCTACCCTTGACCCGGCGTACACATGGAAGGCTGACCCTGGCCGCGCACATACTATGGTAACAGATACCGTTGAAACTCAGCGCACGGAGAAACAGCATCAGCCGGTGGTGATGTACGAGGCCACCAAGGAACACCCGGCGCAGGTCGAGATGATCAGCCGGGATGTGGTAGTCGGCAACTGGAACACGATCAAAGAGAGTGGCATGATCTCCGTCAGGGCCAAGAGTGAGATGCTTGCCCGCTGCGATCAGGTCATCAGGGCCATCAAGACGGCGCGCCAGCGCGCTAACGACATCGAAGCTAGCAAGGTCACCGTGGGCATGGCGATCTTAAAATTTATAACCGAAGAAAGGAAGTAGTACCGATAGGGGTATGCGTCAGCTTTCGCCTTAGTAATGGGGAATAATCCCCTGAGCAGACGTAACAATTCAGCTTATTACCCCTCAGTCTCAAGAAGGAGCGGTGCATTGAATAACTTGCCAAGGTTACTTTGCCGAAACGTGGGTTCGAGTCCCACCGGGGCCGCCAATAAAACTCTATGGCCCCGTAGTTTAGTGGCAGAACGCGGCTATAAGCAGACACCCTGGCGTGAGCGAAAGATGCAGACAGCGTTCCGAATTGCTATAGCTCAATTGGTAGAGCTTCTGACTATGGATCAGACTGTTACCGGTTCAAATCCGGTTAGCGAATATTGAGAGACTTGTAATCTCTTGGGGGGGGGAACAGGCGAGTTCCCTCCCCCCTTTTATTTAAACGGGGATCGAATGACCTACGATGAGTCAAATCTTGAAGATGGCTGCTGCCCGTGGTGTGGGCATAAGCTTACCCTGCGTAGAATATATGGTAAGTACCACGAAGCGGAGTGCGAGAATTCCAAGTGCGTCGAGGGCTATTACTATGATAGCAGCCCACCTGAGGTTCACTTTGGACGACCGGAGTAGATGATGGATTTATCAAAGCTCAATAAGCTGCTCACCCTGCCGCCGTGGGAATGGGAGGGCATGTGCTTAGTGAATCAAGAAGGCGAAACAATTATTGAGGCGGCCCATCCGTCATACGCTACTAATCTCGAAGAATGGAAGCCGTTACTCGCCGCCGCCCCTGACCTGCTGGCAGAGGTTGAGAAGTTGCGGGAGAAGTTGGCGCAGATAAGCATCTGTGCCAGCAACGCTCAATATGGTCGGCTGGATATGAATGAGGCCATGAGCAGCATAGCCAAAGCCGCAAAACTGGAGTGTAAGTGATGGCAATATGTAAGGTGTGCAAGCCGCTGATAGCCGCACTGACCAACGAGGTGTATGCTATAAAGGCCGAGAGAGATAAGCTGCGAACCGAGAAATCCGTGTATAAGGAACTGGCCGAACTGCGAAGTAGTTTGTTATGCCTCTATCGCGTTGGAGGGAGACCAAGTGACCGGCTGCTTGATGGGCTGGATAGATTGCAAAAGAAAGCCGAAGAACTGGAGGGCAAGTGACTGATGAACAGGCACCCTTGAACCTTGAGCCTCGCTTCAACGGGCCGGTTTACGAGCCTGTGCAAGATCACTCACGGCTGTACAAGCAGCACGAGGTTATCAGGGGTTACATGCTGTACGCATACCGGCATGGCAGCGGCTGGCGCACCCTGGCCGAGATAGAAAAGGCCACCGGCTTTCCGCAAGCTTCTATCAGCGCACAACTCAGGCACCTGCGTAAACCGCGCTTTGGAAGCTATGCGGTAGATAAGCGCAGACGGCGCGATGCGGGCCTTTGGGAATACAGAGTATCACATTAACCGGGAGTAAATGATGGCGAACTGGCGGCATAGGGTTAAGCTCAGAGACCTGTTTGAGTCATTCGACCCACAAGAAACCGCAGAGGCCGAGAAGGCCGAAGTGCTGCGGGTGGGCAAGGCTGTACTTGCAAGGGTTAAGGGCGAAGATTGCCTTAATGGGTTCCGCCTGAAACGCTTTATTGAGGCCGAAACGGAAGCGCAGTCTAATCGCGTGATCGAGAGCCTATACGATTTTTGCGACCAACACCTTATCTGGGTTGATTAACCGATCCAAATCACCGAAAGGGACTACAGATGAAAGGATTTAGAATAACCCTACTGATGCTCGATCATTACGGCGGAGTGAAAGCCGCCCTTGTAAGGCCGGGAGATATACCGGTGATCAAAGTCGAGGGGCCGAATGGAGCCGGGAAGACAACGGTGATCGATTCGATCTTTGCCGTTGTTGCGGCCCAGACACTGCAAGACCCCATTCGTCACGGCGCGAAAAAGGCCACTATCACGCTGGCCATGAGCAATGAGGAAAAAGATGAAATCACGGTCACCAGACACATGACCGCGAAGACATCCAGGCTGGAGGTGAGCTACAACGGCGTCCCGCAGGAAAGCCCGCAGACCCTGCTCAACAAGCTGTTCAGCAAGGTATCGATTGATCCGCTGGCCTTTGCGCGCATGAAAAAGCGGGAGCGCATTGACGTTATACTCGACCTGACCGGCAAGAAGGATGAGATAGCCAAGCTGGATGCCGAATACCAATGCGCGTACGATGAGCGCACGCTTACCAACCGCATAATCAAGACGCTTCAAGGTAAGCTGGATGGCGAGGAACGCCCGGAGAACGATAAGCCAGAGGCCGAGATAGACACACAGGGCGTACTTGATAAACTGGCGGCGGAGCGGCAGCGGATACGGGGGGTTGAAAGCAGCAACGATCAGCGTAAGATTCTGAGCAACAAGATTCTTGAGGCCGAAGTTGATAGGGACAATAATGCCCGCCAGATAAAGCAGTACGAAGACACTATAGCCTCCCTCAGGGAAGACGATAAGAATTTGCAGGAGGCGATAAGCGAGAGAAACAAGGCTATAGCCGATATCGATGATGGGTTGAAGGGCGAGGCACCAAGCGAAGTTGCAGCGCTTGAACAATCCCTGGTTGACGCACAGGCCCACAACGGTCGGGTGGCCGCTGAAAACGCATACTGGACGCTCATAGCCGATGCGAAGTCCGAGAAAGAAACGTCTGCGGCCTACACCCGCAAGCTGGAACAGATCGAGGTAGCAAAGCGGGATATCCTGTGCGAGAACCTCCCGTTCAAGGAGATCACCATTACCGGCGATACCATTCTAATCGAGGGTAAGCCGTTTGATGACCTGTGCGGCATGGAAAAGATGTTTGCCAGCATGGAAATAGCCCTGCGGATGAATCCAAGCCTACGGGTGATCAGGATTGCCGATGGCGCTGAACTGGATAAGAAAAGCTGGAAGAAGATCGAGAGCTTTGCCGTCAAGAATAACCTTCAGGTATGGACTGCCGTTGTGTCCGATGACCGACACAGTGGTAGTTTCTACATAGAGGAAGGAGTGTTATCGGCAAAAGAAGAGCAAGGGTAGCGTGGAGTGATGACAAGTATGGCAAAGGCACGGTAGCGTAGGGTTCGGTTCGGTAGAGTAAGGTAAAGGTATGGTGGAGTGAAGCATGGTGGAGTTATGGTGCTGGCCGTCCCATCAATAAAGGTGGCTGACTTGAGTAAAAAGTCCAAGGGCACATACCGGGCGTGTAGCGGTAAAGGCGTAGAGTTTTTTGACAAAGAGTGGTGGGCTGATGCCGCCGCGATATTGAGTAGGAAGCTCCCGAAGTCGGTAGTAGTTCGTGGTGAAGAGGTAAGGCAGAACATAGGAGGGGGAAGGGTAAAAAGGCTGGTTGTAAAGGAGTGGATTATCAACAAGGCCTTTCTGGGCAATCGGGTAGACGATTACAGGAAATGGAACGTGATGAAGTATATCGGTGACAAGGGCGTATGCCTTCTGTACTGCCTGTACCACCAGAAAATGACACTACAGGCGCTGGATATCATTGAGGAGGCCGAACCTCATATCCTGCACATACCTGGGGAATGATTCTAAACATGCCGCCTGTAAGCCTCCAGGGGTCGCGCTTACCTACCTTGGCGGGGAACGGCGTGAAGCCCTTGGAGCAGGGCGGGCTTAACTTAAGGAGAATTGACATGCCTAGAGTCCATTTTGTAGCAAAGGCACGCAAGGATAACGAAGTATGTAAAAAGGGCGAAAGTTACTACTGGTGGAAGCACAAGACCGGCCCGCGTAGCAGCATAAAACGCATGAGTAAAGCCAGACCAAGGGGCAGTGAGCTTACCCTGTCCGACAAGATTGGCCGCATGAGGGCCGCTGGCGAGGCCATAGAAGACTCGTTTGGTAATCTGGATACTGGTGATGTTGATAGCGCGGAAAGCGTCATCAGCGCCCTTGAGGAAGCTGAGAGTGAGGTGCGTGAGGTGGCCGATGAGTACCGGGAGTCGGCTGAGAACATGGAAGAGGGCTTTGGCCACTCCACCTCCCAGAGCGAGGCCATCGAAGAGCAGGCCGATGAGGCCGAGAGCTACGCCGATGAGATCGGGAACCTCAAGGATAGCATCGAGAATGTTGAGATACCCGACAGGGATGATTTCGAGACGGATGCCAAGGAAGAGATCGAAAGGCAGGTCAATGCCAACGAGCTTGAGGAAGCCGAGAGCGACAGCGCAGTAGCGCAGGTTATGGACGAAAAATACGATGAGGCCGTGAGTGGTTACATAGATGAGATAGGCGGGTACCAAGGCGAAGCACCGTGCCCCGTATAACCAAGCCGGAGGACAAATAGATGTCAAAACTGGCCAGTGAAATGTTTACCAAAGAGCAGGACGCGGCACGGCTGGTGGTGCTGAAAGAGGTCATGGATACACAGGCCAGAAACATGGCTTCTCTGCACCAGCAGGAGCTGAAAGCCTATTGGGAGAAGGCCGCTGACCTTGTCTATCTCGACGGCGAGATCAACCTGCGGCTACGCAAGCTCATCTTTGAGGCGGTAAGCCGGCACTACAGCCCAAATATGCTGGACGCGCTTGGCGGCGACAAGTACTCCGAGGATGAAAAAAACGAGATGAAGAAGGATGTAATCAGGGCCACTATTCTAATGGCCGAACTCATTTCAGTCACTTTCTCCGCACCCAATATGCTGACCGAACCGGAGAACAACTTACTCGATGCCCTGATAGACGCGCGGTTCTCGCACGCTCTCTCAAGGTGAGGAAGGATAGGATATGATGGACGAGATTACCTATATTTTTACTGTCTATGCCGCGCTTGCTATCCTCTCCTGCGCGGGGATAGCGGCTTACCTCATGTCCCGCCAGGCAAAGCGCCACCGGAAGCATGTTGGCCGCGTTAGAGCGGAAGAGATCAAGAATACAATCCACTGCTATCAGAGGTTTTGGGGCAGCGTGCGCGAAAACCGTGAGCGTATCGCGGCCATCCGCTGCGAAGAGGTGTTCCCCCTCCTGCGCATCCGCACATCCCTTGTCCACCAGCTTAAGCATTCCGCTGAGGAACGGCACCGGCTTATCGGTGAGGTGCAGCGCTACAGGAACATGGCTGGCGTGGCCGGTGATGCGTATGGCCTAATGATAAACGAATGCCGTCTGGGCCTGAGCAGCAGCAAGAGCACCATGAGGTGCCTGCGCGACATTCAGGAGATAATCCACAACGCCAGCGCAATGCTGGCAGCACAGGAGGTAGTCAGTGACGAGGGCGCAAAACAAGCAGCTATCAAGGTTGAGAAAAAAAGGGTGGGAAGTAGTCGCAAAGCCAAAGGGAGAAGAGGAGCCGGTACTGCTAAGAAGGGCTGAAATTGATTTCAGCGGCTATTTCTACAAACAGATATTGCCAAACGGCACTGTGGAAAACATCAGTAAACCGTGAGGATGTGATGCGAGCAATACAAGGAAAATATACGGAAGCTGTTATCTATACAGGGGCGAGTGCTGTCTCGTACTGCGGCCAAGGCCATGCTGTCTATGAAAAACTTCACCTCGTCAATGGAGGGCATCTATAGTCAATCGGTGGTCGAGAGCACGATAGATGAGGCTCCTATGGCCTACAAGGATGCGTCCCTGATAGAGTCAACCATCGGCCCGGCTGCGGAGATTGTTGACCGTCTTGTTCCGCTTCATAACCTGAAAGCCTGTTAGGGGGTAGATGGATGGTTCTCGAAATAATAAACCCGTCCGATAGCTACACGATGGAAACGGACGATAAGGCGGCGGCTTGCGCTGCGGTCTCTCTTCTTGGCTCAGGCCAATACGGCCTGAAAGACTTGGCAAACGGGGAAGATATTCTTCCAGTGCTAATTTTCTGCCAGGACGAAGACCATTTCAATGAGATATTCAAGAAATACGCCGGAATGGGCCTGAATGAAGTAATGGAAACAAGGCGGGAGCAGGTCGCGGAGGCTCTTGAGAGCGTTCTTATCGGCGACAGGGCCGCATATGAAGATGCCATTAAAGGCATAACAGATGATACCGAGAGGGCTGCGTTCGCCGAAAAATGGCATGCCGAGAAACGCACATCACTGAATGACATTGGCGGCAGAGCAAAAGATATAGCGGCTGCCCTGCGAAGAAGCTCAGAAACACCCTAACCATTGACTTTCGCCGGGCTATAAACTATTATTAATAACCGAAAGGAGCAACGATGCCGATAATAATGACACCAGAGCAGTTAGCCAAGCGCAGGACGCATATCTGCTCATCTGAGGTGGGCAAGATATTCAACGAAAGCCCATTCGGGAATGCCTGGGATGTCTGGTGCGAAAAGGTCTGGGAGTTGGAGGATTGGCCGAGTACGCCCATGCAAGAGGCGGGTAACTACCTGGAACCGGCAATCGCCGCTTGGGCCTGCGACCAGCTTGGTATTGAATGGGAACTTGACCAAGAGAAGTTAGAGGGCATCAAGGGCTTGCACATGAGCCACCCCGACGGCGAGGATAAGGCTAACCCAAAGGTTGGCGGGGAGTGGAAGCTTGTGACCATGACAGCCGGTTGGGGTAAGGCCCAAGATGAAATACCTGGCTTTGTCGCCCTACAGGTTGCCCATCAGATGTATGTAAAGGATTATGACAAGGTTCATGTCGTGGTGTTTAAGCGCACGATGGGAGAGCCTTTCAGCTTGTACGAGATCGGCAGAACTCCGGTGGTTGAAGAGATGATCAAGACGGTGGTGGAGCATACCGAATGGTGGTGGAATGAGTACGTACTGACCAAGAAAGAGCCGGAGAACACGCCACTGCCCTCACTTGATACCCTGAACAGAGTCATCCGACTGCCGCATCCTGATAATACAACGGTTATCCCGCTGTCGCTGGTGGAAGCGTGGGATGAAGCGCGTAGACAGCGCCTGGAAGCGGAAAAGTTTGAGAAGGAGCAGAAGAAGGCCATGCTGATGGCTCTTGGCGAGTACGAGGCGGCAAACCTTGATGATGGAAGCCTGATCTGGTTAAAGACGGAAGGTGCTGGCAGGCGAATCGATACGAAGAGATTCAAGAAAGAAGAGCCGGAGCTTTACATCAAATTCAGTAACGAATCCACCCGGCAGATACCGCGCTGGAAGAAAGGTTGAGGGGCTATGGACAATACAGCCGAAGAGCATTCAGCAGTGATCCAGGCTAAGATTGCCGACATGGCCGATACAATTGAGATATTGCAAGATAAAGACCTTATGCGTCAGATAAAGAGCAGCGAGAAAGACATCGCGCAAGGCCGCACCATTCCAGCCTCTGTAATTAAAGCCAAATATGGTTGAGGGGCTGAAACGAGAAAGCGTAAACACAACGGAAATTGCGAGGGGGTGGCGTGAAAGGCAAAGAGTTGTACCCCGAAGGTGCGTTCTTGGATGCCGCTGGTCAAAAGTATCGACCATCAAACGGTACCGATGGTGAAATGTTTCAAGCCATGTGGTGCGATAAGTGTAGGCTTGAACCTGATCAAGATCAACGGGAGTGGAAAAGGTACTCGGAGAAATGAAATGAAAAAGATACATGTCTATCGACCAGGAACCGGAAAGAGTTTCTGCGGGTTGGTTGTGGGCTTACATTCGGGGGTGAAGATCGTGCGAGATACTACTGCCGGGAAATTAATCGGCTGGCGCGGCAAGTACACGGTTGGGGATTTCTGTGCTAAGTGCGTGAAGGCAAGTGAAATAAAGGCGGAAGTATGAGAAAGCGCGGCCACAACGCTATTGGTTATTGCCACGAAACGCGGAATCCTATCGGCGGCTGTCTGCACGGCTGTTCCTATTGCTACGCCCACCGGATGAGCAAGCGGTTCCCAAATCTGTCAATGGAGCCGAAATTTTACCCGGAGCGGCTTGGAAAGATGGCCCGCGAACTCGCCACGACCGAGCCGAGCAGAATATTTGTCGGCAGTATGGGTGATATGTTCGGGGACTGGGTACCCCGGCATTGGATTTTGCATGTGCTTGCGGTGTGCTACATACTTGAACGGCATAGGTTTTTGTTTTTGACGAAGAATCCTGCACGGTATGGAGAATTTCGATTACCGGAAAACTGCTGGTGTGGAACCAGTATTGAGGGCGGCAAGGATGATGAAGTCGCGCGTCGCTTGGAAATGTTGGCAATCCACGCGCCGCGAGAAAGGTCTTTTATATCTCTGGAGCCGCTATTGACAGAACCGTCTTATTTGTTACGCAATCACCCCTACCGCTGGCTGATTATCGGCGGTCTAACGGGTAAGGGAGCGCGACCGGCTCCAGGCGGGTGGGTAAAAAATGCAATATACATGGCGAAAGTGCAGGATAGGCCCGTCTACATCAAATCCAACGCCGGGCATCCGGAAATAGTACAAGAATTCCCCGAAGGTTTATTGTTGTAATTAATAGGAGATGTTATGCCAGATGATAAAGACCACAAGGGCATCAGGGTATCAAGTCTTATGGATTTAGATTGGGCAAGGAGTCAAAAACTGCCTGTCTTTATTCCCGCTGACAAATCTTGGGCAGCCCCCAAACCGGCAGCGGTTTTGATTAATCAGGCGGGCCATGTTCTACTGCGCCTGTTCAGGGCCGGTATGTACGTCTACGTGAAATGACCAACGCACCTGAAAGGGGTGAATATTATGGTGGAGAACAAAGATAATACCTCAACGGAGATGACAACGCGGGATAAGTCATTCACAAGCCAGCTTGTTTCAACCGGTGGGACGCACATCGGCAAGCTCCTGCAAAAGCGTCATGATATTGAATACTTCATCGGGCAGGCGGTCATCAGCCTGATGGGCAGTGAAAAGGAAAAAGAATACAATATCGCACGCCAACATCCCCACCAGCTTCTTAAGGTAATAGGCCAGCAGGCCATACTTGGCCTTCAGAGCAGCCTGGGGCTGTGCCATATCGTTGCTTTCGGGCAAACCCTACAACTTATGGTAGACTACAAGGGATATCTGGAAGTGGCGCACCGTCACCCACAGATCAAGCAGATTATTGCGAAAGCCGTCTATGAGAAAGACGAGATCGATATAGATTCTGCGCGCAAGCCGCCGGTGGCCCACCGCATAAGCCTCGATGATGACCGTGGTAAGCTCCGTGGCGCATACGCTATGGTGGAGTATACAAACGGCGGTTTTGATTTCCGCTGGTGCCCTGAGTCTGAGATTCTCGATATACGCGACAAGTACTCTAAGGCGTGGAAAGCCAAAGGCAAGTCAAGTGTCTGGGGCCAGCGTCCGAGTGAGATGTACGTCAAGACAGCCGTTAACCTACTGTGGAAAATACTGCCGAAGACGGATGCAATGCACCAGCTTTACAAGTTTGACAACGCGGCCAGCGCCGAAATGCCGTCAGACCGGACACCCGAAGGCGAAACGACTGAAAACCTGTCAGAAAGAATGCGGGAGGAAAGCGCACGCCAGCGCGGCCAGACCACAGAAGAACCGTCCGCGCCAGCCAACATCGAAGACGCTCAGTTTGAGGAAACGGAGCCAGCGACAGAGCCGCCACCCGAAAAACCGGAGAAAGGCAAGAAGGGGACTACGAGCAGCAAGAAGGAAAAGCCAGCAACGAACCCGGCTGCGGGGAAAAAGAATACGTTTTCTGCCAAACACCACCAGCGCCTTGCCGATCTGATTGAATTCTTCGGCAACCCGAAGGTAGTGGATGCCCGACAAACTCTTGACATTATGAAATTTCACATTGGGGATCATACGCCAGAAGACGTAGAGCGTATCGCCCAACTGCTTGAAAACGGCTCAACTAATTAGCATCTGGCCGGGCGGCGTGGTGCCAATAGGCGTTATCTGACCCTGGCCAGATATTTTAACAATCTAACTACGAGGAAGAGATGGATACACAGGAGAAGAAACCCACTGCCGAAGAAGACGATGCGCTGGTCAGGGATTGGCGTAAGGCGCTTATTGATAGGGGCATGAAGCCTCTCGACTTCTGCAAGCTCTATCCCAATGAAATACCGTCAAAGAACGTGTTTACACAGGCCATCAACGGGCATACCAACTTGCAGGACAGGTTCAGGGATGCCATGACCGCCTTTGTGGGCGAGACAAGGGCTATGGTTGCCGATGAGCGCAGATAAGGGCGTTACTAATACACCGCCCTTCCTGCGTATGTTTCACGAATTCTGGCTGAATACTGATCTCCCAAAGCTTAATCATGGGCAGCGCGGCAGTTTGGTTTATCTGATGCTTGAAGCGTGGACGCACCACTGGCCAGAGTTCGACATACCGGAAGGCTCTGTAAACCATAAAGTATATGATGCCTTTGTGAAGTACGGTAAGCCTTACCTTGAACTGGAACGCGACTATTACCTTCGGGGAGAAAAATCAGGCACCGCCAGGGTAACGGTTGACGGGTGGTTTAAGGCCAATCCGGAACAGGATGAGCTATTCAAGCAGTTCCACAAAGCGTATCCTCGCAAGGATGGGGAGGTAGAACCAAGACGGGCATGGAAAGATGCGAAGATCAAGCCCGAATTCTTCTCCCAGCTAATGAAGGCCTTGGAAGCACAGATAAAATCAGGCCAGTTGCCAGCCGACAAAGAGCGGAAGCGGTTCTGCAAGCAGGAAAGCCGCTGGATAAGGGGTAAGCACTGGCAGGATGAAATCATTGAACGGAGTAACAATGGAGATAGAAAAGCTGGAAGCTCTCAACGGGGACTCCCTGCGGACGAAAATGCAGGATACATTGAAGGACAATCCGATTTTACAAAGCTTGATGTCTGAGCTTATAGACCTGTCGCCCGCGCAAGATGACTGTAGCATGACTACTTGCTGCGGGGATTGCGGGCTTTCCTATATGACAACGGATATCGCCGGTAAGATTTTCATCTACATGCCGTGTCATCATTGCAAGGGAGAGATTTACGAGAAATTCCGCACCGCCTATGCGAAGTTTCACCGGGTAGTAGAGCAAGCACAGCACTTTGAGAGCTTCGTCACCGATAACATGATTGGCCCCAGGCTTGGTGCGGCAACCTTCAAGAGCTTTGAGACTTACGGGACACCCACGGAGATAGGACGGCAGGAGCGTGCCCTTTCTACTTGTAAGGCGTATGCCCATTATTTTGATAACAGAACCGTACAGTGGATGGTTCTGGCCGGTGGATGTGGAACGGGCAAGGGTCATCTGGCCATGAGTATAATGCGTGCGATAATTGAGCGCGGGGAAGGTCCGTGCCGTTTTATCAGCATGGACAGGATGATGCTGGAGATCGGTGAAACCTACCGCAGTGACAGCCCCGTAAGCACAATGAAGTACTTGGATGCCTTGTGTGAGGTCAGGCTGTTGACAATAGACGATCTTGGGCGTAACATTAATATAAACGAGCATGTCAGGGGCAGGCTGTTCACGATAATCAATACGCGCAACCTGAACATGCTTCCCACCATCTTTACCACGAACTTGCTGCCGAAGGATGACGATAACCCGGAGCGCAGCACGCTCAAAAAGGTCTTAGGCCAAGCTAACTACGAAAGAATCTTCGATAAGACCACGGATAACCTCTATGTCCCTTTTGAATGGCGCTCTTACCGGGAAAAGAAATGAGAGAGGCAGGGCGATGCACGGAATGAAATGGCCAAAGGATTATATCAATCAGGTTATCTGTGGCGATTGTCTTGAGGTTATGAAAAGTATGCCGGATGAGTGTGTGAACATGGTGTGGACTGACCCGCCGTATAACGCTGGCAAGGATTACGGCACATATAAAGACAAGTTATCTGACAATGAATATCTAAAAATGTGCGAGATGTGGGCGCGAGAGATGAAGCGAGTCTCTGGAAACAGGATGGCCATATTTGTGCCGCAGAAATACAAGCTGGATTGGTGGTTGCTGCTGGGGTCGGATTACCGTGAAATTATACTTACGTGGTCTCCAGAGGGCAGTTTGCGCGGAGGGTTTTGCAACCAGTTTTCCACGCTTCTTACAAACATGCGGCCCCTGAAATACACGAAAAACGTATGGCACAATTGCCAAATGCCGGGATTGGGATATTTTTTCCGCGAAAACAATTACAATCACCCCGGTTATACGTCGGAAGATATTACCGCCCGTGTCATAATGGCGTTTTCAGAATTGGGGCAAAAAATCTTAGACCCCTTCGGAGGCGCGGGTACCACTGCGGCGGTGTGTAAAGTGCTGGGGCGCAATTCTGTTAGCGTTGAAGTGGACGCGGGGTGGTGTGAAATGGCTCGTAAGCGGATAGCACAAGCCGCCGAGCAACAAGACTTGTTTCGTAATCCCGTACAAGAGAGACAAGCCGAACAGCACAAGTTGGGGTTGGCGTGAAAAAAAAACAGCCGGAAAAGAAACTACAGGAAGCGTGTCTTGAGATCGCGGGACTGAGCGAGTGCTTCAACGCCTTTCCGGTGGACATCAACCCGGTTCCCGGTGGCGGTAAACTCGATTGGCGCATTGCCGGGTACCCTGATCTGCTTATCGTGGGGTATAGGGAAGACCGTCAGTTCCATGTTGAGCTTAAGATAGGGCGCAACGGCCTGAACAGGAAGCAAAAGACATGGCACGCGCGCTACAAGGCCGTCAACGGTTCCGCTTTCGTCTGCCGTACTACCCTGGAATTCGCTGAAGTGCTGCTTTCAAAGGCCAGAGAGTACGGCTGGCGGGATCAGCGGCTTGAACTTATCCGTGTGGGGCTGCAATGAGTGATTGTGCGCACCAACTCCGAGGGCAATATTGGCGGAGGATGATTGATGGCAGAGAGGCCGCACTAATCAACCTGTCGCATCTTACTCTAAACATTAGTAAGGAGTTTGGGTTCCTCGGCGCGTTTATTGCACTCCATCGGTACAAGGGTAGGTTGGAGCCGCACCTGAGTATATATCTGTGGAAGTGGCACCTATCAATTGGTTGGAGATGGATAGAAAACAACCTCAAGGAGAGCGTATGAAGCGCGTAGCGGTGACAAGAACCGTGGATGGGGATCAGGGCACATTCGGGAAGATCGTGGCTGGTGGACGCTCCTGGTGTTCCCTGGAGCTACCCGGAAGGGGCAATAAGCCCTACGTTTCGCGCATACCGGCGGGAATTTATACCTGTCAGTGGACGTATAGCACTGCTTTTGAGCGCGACCTGTATATCGTTCTCAACGTTCCGGGCCGTAGCGGGATAATGCTGCACTCAGCCAATTGGGCTGGCAACAGGGATAAGAACTACTATTCGCAGTTATTGGGCTGTATCGCTCCCGGCCTTGGTTATGGGCAGATGATTCCCACTGCCAACGAACAGCATTGGCAACCGCAGTGGGCCGTCACGGACAGCAGGGATGCCCTGAAAGAGTTTGAAGATTACCTTGACCGTAAAGAATTTGAGCTTCATGTTATAGATGCAATTTCAGATGTATCTTATGAATGGGCGCTTGCGCCCGCAGCATGAGAGGTAACATCATGAGTATAGCACTGATAGTCGATTGGGCCGTAGATAATTGGGCCATGCTGGCCGCGTCCTTTCCCGTTCTCGCAGCCGCGTTGGCCTGGGTGGCCCACCGCATAGGCAAGCTGGGGCCGATCATCATGGAGCTTTACCATGTGCTCAAGGACAAAGAGGCATCCGACAAGGAGATCGCCACCATAGTCTGGATGTTCGCCGCAGTTCTGGTAGGCTTGTTCAGTAAGCCAAGTTACAAGGTGCTGAACTACGCGCCCGATCACCAGATAGCGTTGCTCAAGGCCAAGCAGTTTATACCGGCCTCATACCGGCCAGAAGTAAAGGCCGTAACTTAACCCAAAGGGGTTAACCATGTTTCTTCTCGATTTACTGGCGGCAATAGGCTCCGTTATGCTCAGGATGTTCAGAGGCAGAACGGGCCGTGTGGCGCGTTATCTTGAGCCGGTGGCAGAATCGATCATCCGGCAGCTTGATAAAACCGAACTGACGGCTGAAGAGCGGTTTAAGCTGGCGTTTGAAACGCTGACCAACTTCGCCATTGGGAGCGGGGCAGAGGCCGCTGATCACGCTATCAACCTCGTTATCGAATGGGAATTAGCTGAGGGGCGTGGTAAGAACATCAAGAAGATATTCGATGAAGGTCTACAGCAGGCCCGCGAGGTCGTGGCGGAAGTGGGCAAGCTGGCCATCGAAAGCGACATGGACAAGAAGCTGGAGGCCGCAGAACAGTTGCGTATGCGACTAACTCACGACATGAAGGAATGGTTGACCGAAACGAATACGCTTTTTTTACTTGTGGAAGCGGCGGTTGCGGAAACTAAAGAATGAATATAAACCGGCCTTGAGTATGGGAGTTCTCAAGGCCGGTTTTCTACTCCCTCAACAGCCGTTCTATTTCTTTCAGGAGTTCGTTGTTCTCCTTCTGGCGGTCAATGAAGCCGTCCACCTTTGTTTCCAGCTTGACGATCCTGCCGTTCGTATCGTTCTTAAGATCGCCGTGCATCTTGTAGTTGGCAAAACCGGTTCCGACAACGGAAACCGCCGCTGCTGCAACGATGCCGATAAGCCAGTAAAAAATGCGGCGTAAATTCTTGACCTCTTCTTTGCTTGCGCGAGTCTTGTATACATCTGCGATAGCTTCCCGAATGTTATTGTCCATCTGCGCTATCTCTTTGGGCATAAAGGGTGTCTGTGGTTGCCGTGGTGTCGGTTGTCTCCATTGAATCTGTCGCAATGTCGCCGGTTTCAGCCACCTCCATCCGTTCGACAAGCAGGGTGCGGATGACAAGCAATCGTACTTTCATACTGTCCTGCTGGGCGCGCAGGCTGTCATCCTTCTCCGCAAGCGTGTCCGCGCGGCTGCTGTCTGGCGATTTACTGGCAGCAGAGAGGGCGACAAATAGCGCCAGGCAGCATATAATCAATAGTCGAAACATCACTTCTCCCTAATTGACAGAACGAGTCCCCTGTACGCCCATGACATTCAAGGGTATTGATACTCCAGTACCTGTGCTCGGATCGAGGGTATCAAACACCGCTCCTATATAGCTCCCAGTTACGTCCGTGTGAAACGCCCGATAGGCATAGGTAGTATCCGTTGCCAAGCTATCGGTGGTTAGTACGGAGAACACGCCCTCTTCCCATGGGCCGTTGGTATCACTCGCGTCCAGAATCGTATCTGGCGTAGCGTGTCTGCCAAGTGGGAAGTATTGAAACCCACGAACTGTGATTGGGGTTGTGTTTGGCGTATACGTGAATCCGGTTGTTCCCGTAAACTGAGCGAGAACATACTTGACGGTATCTGCGTCTGTTGAGATAGTACCATCTGTTATGTCAGTTCTAACCGTGTCCGCTACATCGCTGTGTATGCGAGTGCCAGTAGTAGCCGAGAAGGCGGTTACAATATAAGCCGTGTCGATAGCAAGAGTGTCTGCTGTTATTGAAGTGTTGATGAAGAAGACACTATCTGTTCCAACGATAGACCATTGTACGTTGGTTGAGTCCGTGGATACGAATACCCTGGTTATCGTGTCGGCTGGAACGGCCTGCTTGTAAAAGGTAAACCCCACGCTGTCAAGAGAGCCGTCAGTCCCTACCGAGTCAACTGTTGCGCCAAGAGATAACTGAGGAGCAAGGCCGGTTACTTTGAGCGTGTCCGGGTTATTAGTTACCCCGGTAGTTACGTGTGAAAGGTTGGCAGGAGTATCATCATAATATATAACGATATGGTTATCTGTTATGCTGAACGTCAGAAGCTCGTTCGCATTTTGCGTATCACTAAACTGATCCCCCGCATCCTTTGCCATCAGCATCATTATCCGCAGGGTATCAGAATCGAGATATGACAGTAGCGTATCTTCTCCGGCAGTAGTGAAATCGAGCACCTGCCAGCCGGTTTCCTCTGACGTTGTAATCAGGGAATCAGTAAACACTACAACCCCATAAGCTCCGCCTCCGGAGCCATCGGCCCAACCTGGGAAAGAATTGTAATCATTTCTGTCAGGAACGCCAGTCCATGAACCTTCGACAAATAGCAGAGTATCGGCTTCTGTATTTGCATTAGCAGTGAGATTCATGTGCAGCTTTGCGGAATCTATGCTAACTGCGCTGGTGCTGTAGCCCGATAAATCAAAGGACATCAGGCCACGAAGAATATTCATCCGGCTGCCGTTATCATTGACGGCCTTGATTCTTAGGGTGGCGTTGGATGGATTTATAGCAAACTCAGAACCCCGGACGGAATCCCACGCCGCCTGTGTAGTGGCCCCAACCAGAAAGCCGAGTTCGGTAGTATCGCCCGCCATCATTGTATCATTGACCGAGGGGTCAACTGTAATTGGAAACACGGCCCCAGCCGTATCTACCAGCACAGTCAGGCTGTCTGCTGTGTAGTTGACGGTCAGCGGGACAGCCGAACCAGCAGCATCCCACGCCACCAATTTACCGAGTTCAGCAACTACCGCGCTTACAGCGTTCCTGACCCGACCCTTGCCCACGCCTTCATTTTCATGAGTGGACGTAAAATTAAAACCCCATGCCAAGCGATCAGGGCTGTCAGCCTCAAGATAATAATTGGCCTTCAACCCGTGAGCATGGATGTTAAACTCTATTCCGACATCAGTAGTATCGAAGGCCGGGAGAAATTCAACGAAGCCCTGTTTGCGCTCGAATCTGATCGCGCCAGTTTCGTTATAGGCAATATCAAACTTACCCGTCCGGATTACCTTGCTGAATGTGCCCGTGGTATCATCAGGCTCAAAGTTTAGATTAACCATCGTGCCGGAACTGTCACGGTGAATGGGCTGTAGGCCGATCATCGTAACGAACTTGCCGGAACCAATGCTATCAACCTCAAACGTCTTGCCGTTCAGCGTCCGTTTGCTCACCCGCTCTATTGTATTCGCTGGCTGCTGAAACTTCTCAGGCTTGTTGATCTTAAAACCCTTAGCCGACATCACTGAGGGCAATAGCATTAACAGCAATACAAGTGCGAATCTCATAATCATACCCTCCTTATTTGGATGCCCAGGGAAAGTTAACATCAAACATAATCATATCAGGATGAATCACCCAACCAACAATTTGAGAAGCATGTCCGGCAGTAGTGTCTGCCGGGGCTTCTGTCAATCCTCCCGCCGTAGTGCTGACATATAAATAAGCGCCTATTTTAGTCCAGTTCCAAGTTGTATTATGAGCCACGCCGCGTGTCATTATGGTGCCAGAAGAGCCGTTACTTATGTTGGCCGTCGCCATGCCCATGCCGCGCTTGGCGTAAAACGATCCCGCACCGCTGCTCGTATCGGCATCCGCAAGTTTCCAAGTGCTGTCCGGGGCATAATAAAGAAGCTCGAAGGCACTGATGGACTCTCCGGCCTTAGTCCACGAAGAAGGAGTATAGCCCTCCTTCATGTCCACATCGCCATCAGCTATGGTAAGATCGAAGAAGGGACTAACACTTATCCCGTCCACACGCAGTAGATCAGTAACCACGCTGTCAGCATTGGCAGCTAACGTACTATCACGGTTGAACGCATCATGTGCCGTTGCCGTGTCGCTTGCAATTTCGGCAACAAGAATAGTGTCCGCACCGGAGATAATCGTGTCGCCGGAAATAGACATCGTGGTAAAGATGATCTGCCCATCTGCTCCGTAGGCAAATACCAGTGTGCTATCAGCGCTCGCCGGTCTTGCCGCTGGCAGGTACATGGCGGAGTCAAGGTCTGCCGCCCACGACAGGGAGGTCGTAACCAGATCGGTATTCTTCCAGCCGACTCGACTGGTCTCCGTGATCTGTGCTGAGAGTGGAATAGCAAGGAGGCTGAGACCAATCAGCGCCCCCACGATACTTCTTATAAGCGCTCGTGTTCTCATGTTATTCTCCTCGGATTTCATAGCTTACCCTGGTATCCCAGTAAACCGTCTTAAGATTAGCTCCGGTTATTTGCACGTCCACCGTCTGGCTATCAGTATTAGCCACTATATCGAAGTCGAAAGCTGCTCCGTCGCTATAATGGCTACTCAGTACAATCGAACTGCCCAGAATCGTCACGTCCCCGGCGGTGTCTCGGTAGAATGCGGCCTCTACTCGGTAGCTGGCTGCTTCGTCAGTCGCTGCGCGGGCTGTAGTCATCGCCAAGACAGAGATCGTCTGCTGTGCGGCCAACGGAATAGCCACGGCCACTTCCATCGTACTGGTCGTGGTGGTATCGGTAGCAATGGAAACGCTCTCGTAGTACCCTGCTCCGCCGCCACTTCCATAAGTCCAGACTATCTGCCCGCCAGCCCCATAGGTCAGTACCCATGAACTGTCGGCATCGTCCGGTCTGGCGGGCGGTAGGTACATCGTTGAATCCAAGTCCTCTGCCCACCACAGGCCAAGGGCGGTTGCATATCCATTGCTAAACCCCGGTCTCGTTCCCGTTACCTGCGCACTCGCCATTTGCGGCACCAGCAGCAGAAGAGATAGCATGATGGTAAGTCTTGTAATCCATTTTCTGTTCATTTGCTTATTCCTCTTAGCTGGCTAAGGTTCGGTAGACAAGTCGGCAAGACCACTTGACGGTTTCTCCATCCGCGCCGGTTACCGTCACCACAATGGAATTCCCGCTGGCATCCAGGGAGGCCGCGTAGGAGGCTTCGGCACTCATGTGCGAATCGAGAGAAGCATCATACCCCTCTCGCGCAAGGCTGCTCACCCGCTTGAAGGTGGCCGATAGCTTATAGACCGCTATCTTTGCCCCGGAAACGCCCCAAGCCATGCAAATAGCCTCGCAGTCAACCACCTGACCGGCAGCGACAGGCAGCGTCAGCACGGTTGTCTCGGTAGCATCAGAGGTAACAGCAGACCCCTCTATGCTGCTCGAATGCTTTGAGGCGTTGCTGCTGTTGTAAATATTACCCCATAGTCGATTGCCCATGATGGTCTCCGTTTATGCGTTTACTCCGCGATTATCCAACCAACCCAATGTGCAAACGTCAACAGCATAAGCATCCTGGGATGGTCGTATTCTGATTTGTCCGCTGCTGTTAACCCTGACTTCTATCTGCCCGGTACTGAACCGGACACCTGTATTCAACGGCACCGCAAGCTGTGGAAACGGCGCGGTCGTGTACTCGTTGGGCGCTTCATCGTCAATGCTAAGAGAACTGAAATAAACACTTCCGGCCACCGCATTTGTACCGGCGGTCGCCGTGATTATCGCGGAAACGCTGGAATCTGGTGGAACCGTAAGCGCCTGGGTAGTAGCAGGAGAGGCATCAATGTTACCATCACCAGCAGCATTCCTGTCCTCAACGGTTTCCTTCCACAGAAAAGTATCAGCATCCTGGCTAAAATCCTTGATCTGTGAACTGGAATCGGTTTTAATCCAGCCGATTCTACGGAAAGTGGTATATCCGGTTGGCAGTGTGGGGCTTGACGCGCTGGTGCTGATCATAATGTCAGTGGTATCGCTCTCAGGGTTATAGATCAGATGCACGGCGTACCACGTATTTACAATGATGGAAAGGCCTGATTGCAGGCTCCCGTTGCCGGTACCCACTACCCACCCGCTTAAGGTCTTTGTATAATTTGAGGCCAATGTCGGTGAGGTGCTATCCGTGCTGTCCCGGCATTTACCGGCTGACACCCCGAAGGTAGTAACAGCCGAGTAAGAAAGGGTTAGCCCGCTGAGATGTTCGGGCGGCACGCTGGCCGCAGAACCGCCAATGTTGGTAAGATTGGACCCGTCAAGTACGGGCAACTTGGCATCGTCATCGAGTAGCAGGACTTCACCGCCATCCGTGCCAGCATCCTTGGTGGCGGCTGTACCGAGGCCGAGAGATGAGCGCATTGCGGTAGCGCTTGCCTGTGCAAGCAGGTCGCGTGCATCGTCTGTGATCTGGAGGGCGAGAACGTAATCGATGGTGTCAATGAGATTATCGTCACTATCGTAAAGCTCAATCTTGTAAAGACCTTCACCAAATATAGCAGCCATCCCATAGCTGTTGAGAATAACCGGATTGGCGTTGGCGCTTGACATGCCACCGTCTTGCCATGTGACCTTGGGGGTGCTTGTTCCAGCTTCGTAGGTTCTTACCTTGCCACCGGAAAGAGGCGCTCCTGAGCTATCGAATGCCTGAAACCAGGGGTTATTCAGGGGAGGTGCGTAATCAGCCATTTTTTCAAGCGCTCCTGCAGTCGCTATCTCCCTATGCGCCCAATATCGCGCAGGGATTTTCTCAACTGCTTGCCAGGGTTAGGCATTTTGGGAACCAACGGTTGCCCGCCCTTTGGCGTGCGCTTGATTACTGCCTTATATATAACAGCTTTTGGTAGAGATTCCAAATACCAGTTCAACCAATCATCTATTTCTTAATGCGCCCAATATCGCGCAGGGATTTTCTCAACTGCTTGCCAGGATCAGGAGGCTTTGGGAAAACAGGAGATTCCCGAACCGGAACCGCCTTAAGTTCGGGATTGATTTTCCTCTGCTCCTTGATGAACCGACTCTTAACGGACTTCGCAGTTTTCTTCTCCATTGACCCATCCGCGACAGCCCTATCCACTGCACTCTTGAAACGCTCCCGCTCTCCTGCGGTAAACACGGTGGTCGCCGCATCGTCCAACATACCGTAGACAGTTTGCTTACTCTTACCAGGATAAGGTTTACGGTAAAAACGGCGCATCACGGGTATAAACCGCGTTTCTATCTTTTCATCAGTTGCCAGTGAGATGCCGGTAGCCACCGAATTGCTGACAAACTTCCCAATTCCACCGCCCAGGAAGTTGATCGTGTGGTCAATATACTCAGGGCTGACATCCGCCGCACCGAAAGGCTTACGCTGCGTAGCGGTCTTCTCTGCCAACCAGCGAGTGAATTCCCTTGTGGATGGGCGCACGCCCTTGAAATATAACTGGTGCCGTGGCTTTTTAGGCCCATAGGCCGGTTGATCTGGTGCCACAGGGCCACCGAAAAATGTTTTATTTGTAGCCAACTGCACCGGCAGATCAAGGGCAGTCGGTGAAATGATCTGTGTCAACGGGCCACCGCCAACAGGACTTGCAGCATCGGCCACCGCGCCCACCATCCTGGCCGCGAGTTTAACTGGATCAGGGTTATTGCCTAATGCCATTTCTGCCGCCAGTCCACCGAGCGCCCAATAGACGTTAAGCCCGTAAGGCAACGGTACGCTCAATGTTCTGCCGCCGCCAAGATGCCAAGTAGCGTTCTGATCCTTTTGGAAGTCGGCCACTTCCTCCCAATCGTCAGGATCGATCATGCGATTCTTTAACTCGTTGAGAAATGCGGTGGCTATGATAAGGCCGATCAGCGCCTGTGCCCTTACCTGTCCTGCCGTCTTAGGCTTACCGGGGATGCCGATTGTTCTCAAATTACGGGCTATGCCCTGAATCGTAGCATTTGAGAACAGGTACAGACTGTTCAATATCCTACCGATTTCACCTTTTTTATTAAAGTTGACGGTCACGTTTTTAGCATAACTCGCGGCCACTTCCTTTGTCGCGCCAGCACCCTTAAGGTGATGGTATACCGACAGGCGGATACCGCTCTCCACCATCTCATTGTAATCCTGTATTAATTGCCCAAGGACTTTTATCGGTGCGACTATCCGACCTTTACCCGTGTAAGAGCGCACCTTGCGCTCAAGCTGTTTTATCCTCTGCTCCAACGGCTTGTTGTCAAACCAACCTACCTTACCGCCAGTAGCCTTCAAGTCCTCATACTCAGCAGCCCAACCTTTATCCGCATCACTTCTGATGTTACCGCGCACACCGTTGATAGCCGCAGGTAGTGAGGCAAGTGTCTTAGTCGCCAGCTTAAATCCATGATCGGAAGTGATATGGAATGTGGCCGTGGGGGTATCCCTGATGAAGTTGAAGATCGGGAATACGGGCGAAAACGTTGTTATTACCCCGCGCTGTATGGTGTTAAACAGTTCAAGCGCACCGCCGATTATGGGCACGGTACTCTCTGTACCTAAGCTTTTCATTGCACGGGCGAGAACCACATCCCTGATAGTCACCTCTATGGTCTTGCCCTCTTCCTTGACGGCAAATATCTCATGCGCATAATCACTCGCCGGATCACGAAACGCAATCTCTCCCTCTTCGTTTATTGTCGAAGGGTTAAAGACCTCCTTGGCATCCCAAAGCGGATGAGGATTGTTGCGCACGAACTCAAGGAACGTACTGGCTACCTTGTTCTTTTCCTCGCGCATTACCGCCTGCTCGTAGTCTACGATGGCCTGCACGAATGGATTGTCCGCAATCGACCAGCGCCCATGTGCCCGCTTAATGGACTTCCCGCTTACCGAGAATCCCTTACCGATACCACGATAGGCTTTCTTACCCGCCTTACCCTTGAGCGGTACGTAATAATTGTACTGGTCCTTATACTTCTGGTAAGCTTCTTCTGTGATCTCACCATAGTCACGGTAACGTTCGAGCGTCACGTTGATAATCTTCTTACGGAACTCATCGGCAAACTCTTCTATGCCCGTACCCTCGTAACGATCCAGAACAACAGCAGCCTGGTTTAATGATATACCGGCCCCGAAAGTATCATCCCGATCCTCAAGCCTCGCACTCAGCTTCGCAAGTTCCTTTTCAGCCACCTCTGGCGTGATAACCCCAGCCTCAAGCTGTGCGTTAAGATCGTCAATCATCTCTCCGTACTTAGCCTGACGGCGTTCGGCGGTGTGCTTCGCGTACATGAACCCACCGAGTTTGCCCACACTATATCCAGCTTGAGCCAAGCGCACCATGAACGACTTCCTGCCCTTGGTCAGAAAATCCTCAAGTTTATCAAGCTCGTGCGACACTCTGCCGGGGAACAACTCTGCGGCCAGCCGCGTATCCTCTGTCTGCGGAACCACATCATAAGCTTTCTGGATTGTCTCTATTCTGTTCAGCTTATCGACTACCACGCGCACAAACTTCTCCCTGTTTGTCTCATCATCAATCTGAGGAATGGTGCGCTCAAGATCAGCAGAGACATCGGTGCGGGCGAAGCGCAACCCCTGCTCTGCGGCCACCATCTGCCGCTCAAGCTCTGCGATCTTCTGCAAGTAACGCATCTGTATGTTTTCCGTGCTCACCCCGTTGCGCATCGGCGGTAGGTTAGCCAACAACTCTGATACCTGCTGTATCTCCTTCTCTATGGCAACAGGGTCAAGGGTACGGGCGAACAAAGGCTGACCAGCCTCTCTCTCCGCTCTCTTGCGCCCCATACTCGCCCTCAGAGCATCATCGAGCAACACCCTTAGTTCGGCTTCACTGAACGCAAATCGCACACCTATGGCCTTCAGGGTGCGCCGTATGAAGGCCATCAGCCTGTCCAACAGACTCGGTGCTACCGTTCCATCCTCTATCTGTCCGGCAAGCATTTCCTCGGCAGCTTTTTCAAGGGGAATGTTCCACCTGTCGGCTATGCCCTGGATTTCATCTTTGTACTTCTTATGCTCGATCAACTCCTTGCGGTAGAACTCATCGATACCACTACCGAGTACCCGGCGTAGCCCGTAGTGCGCTACAACCTCATGCAATACAGTGCTAACCGCTTTCTTGCGTTGCCGCAGGCTATCGGCTATCAGATACATTTCTTCGGTAGTCGGATCGAAGAAGCCACGGATTACGCCGCCCTTTTCCATCTCAGCCTTCACCGCATCCTGGTACTGCGCTGGCAGGTCTTCAACGGACTGCACGGTATTCACCGGCACGTCAATCTTGGCGGCCAGTGGCTTAACCGCATCCTCGATGAACTTGACGGACTTAGGTTTTGCGGCAGGCTTGCCTTCCCGTGTTGCAAAGCGGAGCTTGCCTTCTGGCGGTTTCTCGGTGGGTTTTACTTCCTCAGCAGCGGGCTTTTTCTTTAGACGCGCCTCTCTGCTATCAATCAAATATTTAGCATCGGAGAAGGCTCGTGCGTGCATCTTAGCACCATCCTTTTCCAATCTAAAGGCATACTTTTCCCCAAGCGGAGACATAGGATTAATTTTAACAACTCTATACCCGTGTTTTTTTGCATACTCTCGAACTTCTTTAATTTCTGACCTGCGCACAGCATAGCCATCAAATGTCTTGACGGCCTCATAATCTTCACCGAGAGACTTGGCTTTGCGCTGTGCTGCTCCCTGAGACTTAAATGGACGACCAGTGCTGGTGAATATTAGTTCTGGTTCAATCTTTACTTCCTCGCGCTGCTCAGGCGCGTCCTCAACGGGCGGAGCGGATTTCTCAAGCTCGGTCAGCTTGCGCTTGTCCTTCTCAACCTGTCGGGCAACAGCGGCCAGCGCATCCTTGCTCATCTTTTTACCGATAACATTCTTACCAGACTCAAGAATCATCTCGCCTTCGCGGATGTCGTTCTTCTTTGCCTGGATTGCGGCTGCATCAAGAACTGGCTTCACTTCCTCTTTCATTCCCGCAGCTTCGGTTACAGGCGCGGCGGGTTCGGGTTTGGCTGGGGGTGTGCTGGCATCAACAATAACAGCCGGAAATGATTTTACCCCAAGCATTGCAAGGGCATCAAATCGATGACCACCCTCAAGGATATATGGCCCCTTGTCTTCTATGGCTACAATAAGTGGATTGATTTCTTTATTGCTCTTAATTTCATCCGCAAGTTTACGGATGCGTTCATTCTCAGTAGCACTATGGGAGGGTTTGTTTACGTCTTCTGCCACTGTGAAGGCATCCATAGAAACATCCCTAACGCCCGGTAATATTTCATATTCACCTTCGTCATAGGTTGATTCTATCGAACCCATGTTAGGTACGGCTTTGCGGACAGTGTAACCGTACAGCTTATCTTTGGTCGTTGGGGCCGCCCTAACGCTTTCAATGTTCGCCTCTACCGCCTCAGCCTTTTCCTCGCCCTTTTCTTCCGCAACGACTTCAGGCTCCGGTGCGACCTCAGCTTGTGCTTCTTCTTCTTTTTCTTCCGCTTTTTCCTCGAAAACTTCACGTGCATGCTCTCTCGCGTACACATCAACTGGCTTGTCGCTCTTATATAGTTCATCTACGGCCTCCACTGTACCAAGTTTGGAAACCTTATCCTCGATAAACTTGCGTGTATCATCGGTTATCTCTGCCTCTGCCTCAACCGCCTTCGCCAGCTTCTTTTCAATCTCTGTTGCTGGTTCTTTTTCCTCAGCCTTGCGCTTTTCCTCAGCGGCGAGGGCTGAAACTTCCTCTTTCGCTGGCTCTTCTGGCTTCTCTGCGGCTTTTTCCTCTTCCGCCACCTCTTTGACCGGCTCTTCAGCGATCACCTCTTCAGCGGCCTCTGCGGGCTTTTCGGTGGTAACTTCTTCGCCAAACATTTTATTCAGATCAGATTCAAGTTCGTCGGCTGTTTCAGCGGGCTTTTTCGCAGTGGGCTCTTCTTTGGGCTTTTCGACCTCTTTTTTAACCTTAACTTCTTTCTCTGTAACGGGTTTAGTGGGGGGCTCTTCAGCCACCGCAAGTTCTTCATCCTCTATCAGTGCTTCAGCCTCCTCCGCGCTTACCTCGGCCTCTACCTCTGGCCCCAATTCTTTCGTGAACGGCTGTTTGGCCTTGTCGCCCTCGACTGTCTTTTCTGCCTCAAGTTTCTCTTTTACGGCAGCTTGCATATCATCTCTTATCTTGCGCTCACGAATTAGTTGCTCTTCCTGCTCAAGACCCAAATCGCCTTTCCCCTGCTCTTCCTCCAAGGCTTTTACGCGGTTCTCCTGTGCTTTCTGGATATAACCCGATACGGCACTTCCACCACCACCCATAATCATCGCAGGGCCAATAACAGCAAGCCCGTCCTTCATCTTCTGGCGATACTCGGCACCCTCCATGCCTAAGATTTCAGCCTCAAGCGGTTCTTCGGCGTATTCTGTTGCCCCCTCGGTTAATGCCGCCACGGTAGCCATAACAAGCTTCTTGCCCTTATACTTGGAAAATATGGCAGTAAAGCCTATTTGGTTGAGAACCGCGCTACCCACGGTCATCAACATCATATCCTTGAACGCTTCATCCGGCTCATTCCCGCGCTCACGCGATTCACCATAGGTATTTGCCCCCTCCATCATGCCCGCAGAAATACCACCAATAGCAGTCGCGGCGAGTTTCCCGAATCTTAGCGCAGCCGCGCCAGGAAGCATCGCGGCGAGAAACGATGGAGCCATATTACCAACTCCATACAAGGTAAATCGAGGGTCAAGGATGATCTCAGGGTTATCCCAAAGGTTCTTGCCCTGTAATTCTTTCGCCATTGGGTGTTCTTCGGCCTTCTCCTTTAAGAAGTCCCTTACGCGCCTTGCCCCTATTTCAAGGGCACCCTCTCCTTCAACCTGTTCTGCTACCGCGTGCGTTATGGCAAACGGAATACTCGCTACGTCGAGGACACCTGCGGTCAATCCCTCGGCCAGTGATTCCATATACCCTTGTGGGTCGGCTATAGATCGTTGATCTTCTGGCATCTGCTCAACCACACCACCGGCTTCAGGCATTACCGGGAGTTCGGACACGGTATCATACGGCTCCGGCTCCAAGCCTACGATATCCGCAATACCAGACTCTTGCGCGGCGGCAGCCAATTCCTTGTCGGCCTCTAACGAGAACCGATCCGGTTCAGCCGCTACCGCTGTTTCTGGAAATAGTGGGCGCTGCCCTTCGACCATAGCCTGATGCGCCTCGGTAAGCTGGTCACCGGCCATAGGATTAGGGAGATACTTATTAAGGAAGTGATCTTTAATGCGTGTCTGGTCTTCTGCGGCAATAGAATTAAAACGGTTATCTGCAATATTATTATCGAAATACTTCATAACTATCGCAGACTGTTGTTCGTGGGGCAACCTGATAAACCGTTCATCCCGCTGCCACTTATTGATTAATCTGCTCAGGCGATCAGGCATTGAACGGCCTTATTGGGGGGTGGCACGATGACTAAAAAGTACTTAAGGCAACCCACGCTGGAGAAATCAAAATAGGGGACACCATAATCCCTTGTGCAGTTTTGGAAGATGGCACAAGGTTACTCACACAACAAGGCTTTCTTGTTGCTATTGGTCGTTCAGGACAACCCGCAAAAGGGCGCGGGTCACAACTCGAAAAGATGGCCCTTTTTTTGGATATAAAAAACATAAGACCCTACGTAGACAAAGAGTTAGAGGATTCGAGTAAACCAGTTCTTTTCCAGTTATTTCATGCTCAAGGAAATTCTTCAGACATGCAACCTTGCTCTACGCGAGAAAGATGCCTAATGGTTCTTATCTCGTCCTGTAGAATGTTTGCAACTTCAGGTATGTGGTGTTGCGCCTTGACCCTTGATTGAATTAGCTTATATGCTTCAATGGCTACTTCGTGAAGGTCTTCGGATTTTGGCGAAGCGTCCACAATGTCCTCCTTGTTACTCATTGGAGTAGAATGCGATTCGTTCATCTTGTCCCCCTTTGGGTACGTTAATTACAATCGCCCTATTTTAGCTCTATCCCAACTTCTTCTGCCAAAGTATCAAGTTCCGATCCCTCGTCTCCAGAAACCTCTTCACCAAATCCAATCCTTTCATCAACCATTTCTGCAATCTTTTTCTTATCTTCGTCAGTGAGAGGCTTTGTGCCCGTGATTTCACGGTTGCCGTTTTCATCCGGTTCCCCCCAGGTATAAAGATCGTTCTCGTACCGGTAATCGCTAACCGCGCTACTTAAAACATCTAACCGTTGTTTTGGAGTCAGTTTTTTCCCAGACTCATCCTTTTGATTGGCAAGCTTATTTTGCAATTCCTTATCTAATACCATCATCCGGTTTGCGGCCCGTTCGTTCTCGATCCTGATTTGATTATTCGTCTTGAATGTCTCAAACCGATATTCTGCGGATTTATCCTCTACCGCTGCCATTAGCTTGGGATGTATCTCATTCCACTGCTCATCGGACATATTGGGATCAAGCTCAGGAATTTCCTGCGGGTTTACGCCCATTTCATCTATTGCATACTGACGAAACTCCTGATATTGTTGCGCGTTCTCAACAAGCGGTAGACTTTTCATGGCCATGTTAAGCACGCGCCGGTTCGACTGGTATTGGTATTCCTTATCCTCGCGCCCTTCTGTTATACCGCGCCTTGCCTTGTCGGCCTTGAGCTTATCTATCTGAAGACCGCCACGTTCAAGCGCCTGCTCGGACGCTGCCTGACGGATAGACCTGCCCTGCCTGGATGTCTTGATTGCCTCTGCCTGTTGCATTGCAGGGCCAAGAACTTGTCCCGTATCAAGCTGAGGAATTGCCATGATCACCCCTTATCCATATACTTTCTGGTTCACCGGATCAACAGTATTCCGGTTAAACTGGCTTCCGGCTGGCGTGGCCGCATCCGCCACACCGGCCACGCCCGTATCCTCTTTCGCCAAATCGCGCAGGGTCACGTCTCTTGCCGTAGAGCGGGCAACGTTGGCTACGTTGATACCTGCCCCTGCGTAAGCCTCACCCTTGGCCATCTCAGCGGATGCAATCTGACCAGCAGCAGCAGAACCAGCCGCCACCTGACCGGCAGCCGAAGCCTGACCGACACCGGCCATCTGCCTCAGAGGCTCAAGGCTTTGGTAATACCGGGCAAGAAAACGATCACGCTCATCGGTGGCATAATCTTGGCCGTAGCGCACAAGCTCTTTCCCGAACTTCCCGCTACCAAGTTCACCTTTGGCCGAGGCCGCGCGTCTTGCGGCCTTTTCGCCCTCTTCCATTCTAAACTGGTAGCCTGGGCTTTCGGTAAACTCGCCGGGGCCAGCCTGTATTTTTTCATCATAGAGTTTAAGCGCATCCTCACCGGCAGCACGCCACGGCTGTAGGTCTGCCCTTGACTGTGCCGCAGCGTCACGGATAGTTGCCTGCGCCTTAGAAGCAGACTTTGCCTGAATCGCGGCTGATCCAGTAGCCGCAGCCGCACTTACACCCGCTGCTATTAACGTACTTGTAGCTACGGCCATCTCACACCTTCTTGATAAGTAGATGCTCTAATGAAGTATAACCATTTCGGGCATAGTAGCGCAATAAGACCCGCTCTCTGGGGTTGTCATGCGTTCCCATAATACAGAATTGCGCTCCTGCGGCCTTTGCCGTAGACTCAAACTGTTCCAATAGCCAGTGTTCAACGCCGCTACCTCGATGATCTTTCGCAACATACCACCAAGCTTCCTGGCAAACCGACTGCTCTCTGCACAGCAGCCACGGACTGATAGTACCGGCAATCGTACCCACCACCTCATTATTATCACCAATGGCGAGTATCAGGATGCCAAAGTCATTGTTAATCAAAAGCTTTATAGTCTCAAGCAGGCTGAACGCATTGGCATCAAGCCCCTTATCCTTCAGCGTAGTCTCATTGTAGAACGCCGCACCAAGACCAATCAGTTGCGTCAGATACGGCTCAACCATCCCATCGCTGACGATATTTATAATCCGGTAGTTCATTTAAGTATCCACAACGATTGTCTTTATGAATCAACGGCTATGGTGCCTACAAATCCATCGCCGAATTTTACTTTTAGATTGCCATCGGCGCTATTGCCGTATATTTGTATGACTCCACTTATTGTATCCGGCTCGGTTACGCCATCGGTGACACAGATGATGTCTGTCCGAACCTTGCCCGCTTTATCCCACGAGAATTCGGTGCCAAGGGTCGTTACTTTGATTGTGCTTTCGGTCGGGGGTGTAGGCAAGGTGCCGCGCGTTCGCCTGATGCGTATCCAGTAGTAGTCCACTACATTGTCACCCGCGCCCGTAACTTCGTTGACCGTCCGCACTCCCCAGTCGGTCAGGTTGTCTTTATCAAAGGTGATAGCTCCAGAGTTCTGGAAGCCTGATGTGCTATCGTCTGGAGTGAAAGCGTGCCAAGTTCCAGCATCCTTGACATACTCAAATGTCGGGATAATGGTATGGCTTGCTGGCGTGACAAGGATCGCATTTATCTCGTCCCACTTCGCTGCCGCCGCTATGTAGATATAGTCGTCGTCACTTGGGAAGAGCTGGACGTTTGTTCCAGAATCCCCGAAAGCAGTAGTCCGATCCGTGTAAGTATCCGTATCATAAGAAAACGCGGCGGTTATGGAAGCCAGCGTCCCAAGATGCTGGTGAATAACATCAACATTGCCGTTAGAGCCAACGGCAGCTACGTTCATATCGGTGTTGGCCGTGTCTGTTACACTCACGCTAAGGCCATGAACATCACCTGCCGTGGCTCCCGCGTTATCTACCAGGACGCAGTTAGCGTGTCCTACCTTGGCAGCATCATCAAAGGCTGTAGCATCGAAGTTTACGCTATTCCCACATATTCCAGAGTAAATATCCGCGTCCACTTCCAGAAAAACGGCGCGATGATTGTCCTTCCCGGCGGTTATGAGATAGTGAAGTGCGTGATCGTTATTGGCTTCATCACAATGCACCTTGAATGAAGCCCCGGCATTTACACCAATATGAAAATGCACATCCCCATTATCAAGCACGAACATAAGAGGATGGTTAATTACCACGAAGTCCACGCCAGTCAGGTCATCTGGAGAAGCCGCTCCGGTCGAGTCTAAAGAGATAGTAATCGTAGTCTCTTCTACTGCGATAATCTCTCCGGTTGCCCCAATATAAGAAGCATCGCTTGCATCCGTTATTCTAAGCACATCTCCTACTACCACACCGTCAGTTACAAATGTTTCTCCGGCTTTAAGAAACGTGAATGTAGCGGCAGTGAAAGTAGCGGCTATATCATACCATAAGGTTTTCGTCTTGGCATACTCCCGCATCAGGAGAGAGGGTCCATACTTATTGGCAATCGCGTACATCCCGTTACCCCAGTAACAACCGCCATCATTTGAGAATAGATCACCCTCGCTCCCAAAGAATCCAGTGGAATCGGCATCGTCCCCCAATTGCACGTTCTCGTGGAATGTCACTTTCTTAGCAGCATCCACGGTCATCACGACCACCCACGCCCCTGTAGCATACGACTCAAGAGTGAACCCGGCAGCCGTCTTGCTGGCCACCAAGCGCCACTTGTCGGCGTTATCGTCACCTTCGTCGGCACTCAGGTAGATAATCCCGTCCGTATCCTCGGCACCCTTGACCGTCAGATCATCGCTCGTTACAAGCGTACCGCCCACGGTAGCATTGCCCGCAATTGTCGCCGTGGCACCGCCTACGTCTCCTACTACATCAAGATCACCACCAACGTCAGCATTGCCGGTAATATTGGCGGTTGCGCTCTCCATTTCCCCTGTTACATCAAGAGACGCGCCAGTTATGGCCCCAGCTATCGTCGCCGTAGCTCCAGCAACGTCGCCGGTCACATCAAGGTCTCCTCCTACATCCGCATCGCCAGTGACATTCAGGGTCGCGCTCTCCACCTCGCCAGTAACATCAAGCGAATCACCGGTTATCGCGGCACCTGAAATATCACCGTCAATACTCGCATCACCATCGGCTTCAATATTACGGCCCGCCAGAACGTCCCGTTCCGCGATCACATCCTTGCCAGACTTGATGTCGCCCAGATCAGAGGTAGTAATATCATTCTTAACCTCAAGGCTATTGAGCGACAGATCACTATCAATACCGGTTGCGGTTTCAACCGCTTCAGTGGTATCAGATAACTCTCTTACTATGGCCCCAAACCACTCCTGCCACGCCACGGACATAATGGTCTTTTCTTCATCCTCGAAGAAGGGCGTTTCAATCGGTGGCTCTATGAACTGGTTGGCCATCAGTGATACCCGCCTTCATAGCCAATAAATCCGGCCACCATTACAGTTTTGATTGGGTCGGATATAGTAAACCTTAACCCGATTGTTCGCGCACTGCCAAGTTGGAACCAACGTGCCCTTGCCTCATATTCGCCAAGAGCGCCAATATCGGTTATCCGTGGAGGGTTCCAGCTTTTACCACCGTTATATGATAGCTCCACCATTGCCTCTGGAGAACTACCCTGGCCACTTACCGCACCAGTACCAGGCTCCATCTCAAGTTCTACCTCTTTGACGATTATCCTGTACCTGTCATTAATCACATTAGGCACTGTCCTTTGCCTGATGACAGTATTGCCATCCTCGGTATAAACATCCGGGTCAAGGTAGTAAATCTTGTTATTCCGGTAATCGCCTACGAGATGATAATTCTCGAACAGGGCATAAGTGTTTCCGCGATGCCTGCCGTACCCGTCTATGTTGTCCTTCCAGCTTTTACGCTCATGCCATTCCTCTTCGGTGAAATCATAGCTGAATGTAACATCGTCTGTCGGGAAGCTTATCACGTAGAATTCGTGGCCGCCTTGGCCGTAGGAGAACGACACTGCATCATCCACCTTACTCAACGCTTCCATTCTCGCAACCGTCTGGGGCGTAGATATATCAACTGCGCTCATCCCTATGGCGGAATAGACATGCTTGTTATGGCCAAGCCACGTAAGTCTTTCTTGAAGGGCAGACACAGACCACTTCGCACCAAGTCCTATTTCGAGATTACCGCCAGAACGGCGCTTGAACACAAGTTCAGCATCTCCGCTATTATAAAATACTTCCGTGCTTTTCTTCTTCCACACCCACAGGTTGCGCTTGTGGCTCAATATGCGTAGCGTATCAGTCGGCTTGACCTCTGCCCTGGCCACATCGAGAGCATTCCAGATGAGGCCGTTGTTTACCGCACTATGGAAAAAGTCGGGGCTATTCGGCCTGCCGGATATAAAAAAACCGTCCTGCGCGGTGCCACTCAGGCCACCCAAGAAGCTATAGTCGCTTTCATCAAGGCGCGTAAACGAACCGCTTGAATCATCATACACGTATCCCGCGATAGTCCCGTCACAGATGAATAACTGCCTCCCCCCCACTAAGTTCCAGATGGAAGACATATCAACAAGCCCGGCCTTCGTGGCCATAGGAGTATTGGCATTAATGGTGGTCACCGTGAAGTCGCTGTCTATTCTCTTCAGCAACGGCCCATGCACAACATACAGGTAATCGCCCATTATGTGCATACCGCGCATACTATAGTTTAGATTGATAACCTGGGTAAGGCTCACATCGCCCATTACGAGGGCTAAACTTGCAGTTGCAGTAAACTTAACACCACCAGAAGCACCGGCCACTATGTCCATCGTATACGTACCGGGACTCACCACAGGATCGCCATCCGTACCCGCAACAGATGGGACAAGAACCCCGCCGCTGATAGTAACTACGGTGAATGTCAGACGATGAGTTTCATCTTCTTCTGGCGCGGTCGCACCAACCATTTGGGCAACAGTTTGTTCGGTATTATCCGCACTACCGCCTGCCGCCCTTCTGAGCTTATCACTTGAGATAGTCCATTGACCAGAACCTTTTGTCCAATCGGAATCGGCAGAAAAATCACCACTTGTAATCTGGTCAGACTGTAGGTCGGTTTCTGTAAGATCGAGTTTTTCCACAAGGCCGGGAGTATTAATAAGCGCATCACGACCCCGCCCACGATCACGCTCAAGAAACATATTGACCGTGCGCTGTGGGTCGGCGTATACGCTTATACCCTCGCGGCTTCCGCCAACGAGAGGGATTTCTTTTCTCTGCGTCATATAGATAGTCTTTAGTTGGTGTTGTCAGCAACCTGCTCGTTAACAACTGCCTTTGGAGAAGCCTGTGAATCGCTTGCCACGCTGCTGCTATTAAGCGCTCTTAAGAACGCCCGACTCTCCGAAGCCCTACTCGCAAGCCACTCTGGAACGGGAGCGCCGTATTCCGGGGCAAGTTCAATCGCAAGATTATACTTTAGCGCACGGAGAAATTCTTTAGGCAATAGGATGTCTGTAGAGCGCTCACTAACCAGGTAAGTTCTGAACGGCTGCCACAAATCAAGTTTTATCAAATCCGTGGCATCGGGGATATTGTCAAACCAAAGTGATCCGCTGTTTATCCCACGGTTATAATACATATTCTCCGGGGCGGCAGTGGACGCAAGGCCAGTAAGCTCTCTCATTCTTGTTCTGGCAATTATGCCAAGAGGGTCTTCTGCGCTACTTGTTTTAATGTTCGCCCACATGATCCTGTTAGGTCGTTGCATATTAAGCACTGTTGCGCTACCTGCCGTCACGGCATCCGCAATGGCGGTCATGGTTATACTCGTAACGGTTTTGAACAGGAGATCGCTGTAGGCGTTACCAGCATTTGCACCCGTTACGTGATCTACCTGACCCTTGCCCTTCTCATTTGTGCCGGTAATGATGAAGGTGTTCCCGCTCTCATCGCCATCTGAAACCAAAATAACCTGTCTGGCAATATCCATTGTAGCAACGCTATCAGCAGCCAGGGCACCATCTATTGTAATACTCTCAGCAGCGGCGGCCTCAGTGCCTATGCCGTCAGCATCACCGCTGGCAACATCGCTCTCCCCGATTGTATAGACCCTGCGGCCTACAACGAGAGGGAAATAGAACTCATCAAAATCATTCATTGCCAGCCGGTCGGCAGACCAGCTATCCAACATATTATTAAGAGTCTCAATCCCATCATTGACCTTATTGGCCGGAGGCGGTTGTTCGGCATCATAAACTCCCAACTGCTGGAAGCTGGCCCTGACTAATTCATATACAGTCATATTTCTACCCTCGATAATGGGGATTTGAGTTAATAATTCCTTTAACGATTGTAGTTATCATAGTACCTGTCCCTGCTCTTGCGGCGCAGAACCATACTACGATGGCCGCTATCAAAGTTGTTCAGCATCTTAAGCTTCTTTTCAGCTTCTGAAATAACCCAGGCATAAACCGCTGAGGGCACTGCGTTCCTGTTCTCCGCGCCCCATTCCTTAGCGAGATTCCAGCGGATACAGGACATCCACTCATCAGGCAGATCAGGAGTATCGCTGCGATTAACAAACGTTTCTATGGGCATGAGTGCGCTGAACATGATACGCCCGTCAACGTCACTGAGCGGTGGCCAGATATAAAGCCTGCTATTGGTCAGCCTGGGCTGGAAGAAGCCAACAGACGGGGCAGCAGACGCTTGGCTACGTTGATTGATTGCGAAGAAGCGCTGCCTGGGCCACAGCAGAATAGGTTGTTCGTCTCCACTATTGTTCCGATACCGAACATTATCGCGGTCAATATCTATCGGACGCACGATCTTGGTAGTGTAGTTCACAACCGTGTTGTTCTCACTGGCAGCGCCTGTAAGCACATCGGTTAGCGTAACAACGTTTGCAGATGGTACGCCATCGACAGTCGTGTACTGCATAAACCCTGTATCGAGTTCCACGCCGATATAGTCACCATTGGTTATATCATCGTCATCATCGACAGTAATAGTACCGGCGGCTGCCGCTGCATCTGCGGCAAGTTCAGTGCCATACGGAGTGAAAGTAGCGTTGTCGCCACTTGGCCCCAAAGCATAATACTGGCTATCTTTCTGCGGAAAAAGCGCAATATCTTCTTTCGTCCATATCCCAACGCCCTGCGTCTGCCACTCGCGCATCATCTCATTAAGCGCACTAAGGGCATCGTTAAACTTCTCAGGCGGTATTCCTTCGCCCGTCTGGTATAAATGCAACAGGCGTGCCGCTCCGCGAATCAAGCCATCCGCAGTCTGTGTGATTGTCACTACGCCCGACGTTGCCATAATCAGTAACCTCCGCGCTCCCTGTTCAGCCCGGAATTCATAGACTGAGGATTAGCCACAGAAGCTTCGCGGATAGTCATACGGCGTTTCTGATTGCTATCCTTTTTAGCGGGCTTCTTCTTACCCTTTGATCTCATGCCTTGAGCGTCCTTCATTTGCTTTTCGCCTCACTGCAAATAGTTGTGCCCTTATCACAGATCGTCCTGGGTAGGGCTTTCATCGATAAACTCCCAATCGTATTCCGGCCTTGCGATTATATCAACGGCATCATCAACCTTAGCCCGTACAAAGTCCTGCGCGTGTCGTGCCTCGTAACAGTTACCGGCTGGCGGCTTGCACACCCACTGGTTCTTCCAGTTCTTACGAACTTCGTAGTAGTGAAAATGAAACCCGCAGATTTCGCATGTTACCTTATAGTCGTAGTCTATCGATCCTTGCCCTTCACCAGCATCCACGCCACTTAACTTCAAACTCGCATCATCCATCTGGATCGTAAGCCCTGAAACCAACTCCAACACGCTTATATCGTCCATCTGAATCGTCAGACTTGTAGAGCCGCTAAAAATCACTCCGCCAGAAGCACCGGCCACTATATCCTGCTCATGGTCACCGGCTGCGCTCACGGCAGTTCCAGAAGTCCCAGCCAGAGAGGGCGTAACCGTTCCCCCGCTAATGCTATCGACCGTAAAGTATAGCCGGTAGGTCTTGCCTTCCACAAAAGCTACTGCCAGATCGCCAGCAACTTGAGAGGCCGTGTCTGGGCCAGTGGGACTGTAGCCAGTCACCTCTTTGAGTGACGCATTGTCCAGATAGCATGATTGGGTAATGCCAGCCGTGGTATCCTTACGGATACGCAGGACTGGCCCTTCTCCGACAACCGTGACAGCCGATATGGCAGTAGAATAGGTGCCATTTGCCGACACGTTGGAAAACGATGGCCCGTAGGTGGCCGCGCCCACAATATCCATGCGCATTGGCATGGTGCCAGAAAGATTGGATACTTCGATTGTCGCTCTGTAGGTAGTATTGTCCTTGAGTACCGCACTAAAATCAGTGTCTGCTATGCCCCAGCCGCCAGCACTTGTCGTTTCCTTGATCCACAAAACGCCGGTAGCAGTGGAGAAGTAACCGGTAGTCGGCACCCAATTGCCAGCACCACCAGTGAAGGTAATGTCGCCGCCAACAAGAAGCTCTGAGCCAAGTATTTCATCACCTGTTCCGGGTGTTCTCGTAAGCTTTCCACCGGCAATAGCCCATTGGCTTTCCAGCGTCCAACCAGTATCACCTCCCGAAAAGTCTCCGTTAGAAATATGCTCTACTGCCAATGGCGTATCTATAGACCTGGGGCCATCAGATTGGAATCTTAGGCCATCAGTCACGTCTGTCGGCGTAAAATAAATGGTGTACGTGCCAACTTCGCTCAGTTTTGGCCCTTGGACATTGCCTAACCACGGCCTTACGGTGCCACCGGTAATGCTGTCGATGGTAATCACCAAGACGTAGGTTGTACCTATAAGCAGATCATCGGTCAGATCAGCTTCAAGCTGTTCGGCACTATCCTCGCCCACGCCGGAAGATGTACGTGTAAGCTTTCCACCGGCAATCCCCCACTGATCTCCGAGAGTCCAGCCGGTAGAAGATGCAAAATCCCCATTCTGTAGCAGTTCAGCGGCCACTGGACCAACCCCGGACCCATGCGGTCCAACCCAAAATTTATTAAATCACCGCAACACAATAAGCGCCATAGAGATACGTGGATATCAATTGAAAATGGCAATAATTTGCATAACAGCTAAATGATTATAACATAGACTGTTGGCCGCCGGACCAACCCGGTCCCGTTAATAATCACTGATAGGCGGTAGGATTATCATATCCACGCTACCGGCCACGAAGTTTGTAATCTCTGCCCTGACCGCTGCCACCGCACCAACGGAACTACCCCGCTCACTGGCAACCTGCGGGCCATCAGTCTCAAACCAGCGTGCAGTATCCTCGTTACGCTCACCGTCTATAAGCCGGTCAAGGGTAGATACGAAGTTGTGGGTAAGATCACCATCCGAAGAATGCTCGATGGCAAAGGTTATCCCGCTGTCGAAACGTTCCAGCGGTATGGGCGGGCCGTCCATTGAATCCGCGCTGCCAATCTCCACATTATCAGTAACCGCACCAGAGGCCCGTATGCTGGTTATCGTCCTGAAGTTCTTGGCAGAGGTGGCCGTGCCCGCGTTTGAGCCTGTGACAGCCTCTGAGAGCGCGTTACCGCGCCGGTCAGTGCCTTCAATGGTCAACGTTATACCACTGTTATCACCCGTACCCTCGATAGTGATATGTCTTGCGGTCAACTCGCAGAGTTCTCCGTTGAACACAACGTCACCGGCACCGGACATCACCTGGGATATCGCTATGCCATCGAGTTTATCCACGGTACCGACTGTAAACCCTGAAGCATGGGTAGCGCCATCAACAGCAACGCGGTTTACCGTCTTGAACAGCAGTGAACCTGTAACAGTTGCATCGTTCCCACCCGTAATGGCCTCGCTGATCTCGACATCATTGGCATCACGGCCATAGACCGTGAACGTATCGCCCGAATCATCACCAGCGTTTGCAATCGCAACTATCTGGGCAACACCAAGATCGCCCACCCCGTACATATTGGCAACCTTGGCCGCAGCACCATCGATAGCCAGGTTACGTGCATTAGCCGGAGTCTGCGCCTCACAGGCACCGTCATCATTGGCAACCTGTCCGACTTCCACTTCACCAGAGGCTGCGCCATCGATTGAAACACGGGTAACGCTCTTGAACGTCTGGGTTGTATCGCCGGTAGTAGCTGCGGGGCCGGTCATTGATTCTTGAATTGGACTGCCGTTACTCCCCTCGCCGTAGACAACAAACGTGCGTGCCGACTCGTCTGCCGCGCAGGTAATGCGGATAGCAGCCGCTACGCCGAAGTTTGCTTTAACGTCAGTGACTACCAGGGCACCGTTAAGCAGCAAATCTGCGGCAGCACCGGTTGTCTGATCCGCGCAAACTCCGTTTGCATCCAGCGAGGACAGGGCAAGTGTAATCTTCTTCTGACGCATTGCATGTTCTCCTCATTTTACAGAAATATCCTTAATCATTGTGTTTTCTCCACACGAGTTTAGAAAAGCCGGGGCTATAAAAGCCCCCGGCCACAGAGAATAAATTACGATCAAGGAACTGCGCCAGCAGCAGGATTAAGCACACCGCTAAGATTGATCACATGAGAGGCGAAGTTCTGACACACGAAAAAATCATTCGTGGCCGCAAGTGGTGCAGCGGTGTTCAAAGGACATTGTAAGTAGTTGTCGTAAATCGCTCCAGTTGCAGAGCTATCCGACTTGATGCCCAGTACCAGACCGGCATCCAAATCGATATTTACGATGCGGTTGTTGTGTATCCGAATATTGGTCGAGTTGCCTGTAAGATGATCGATGACCGATGCCGAGCAATCAACATGCCACTTGTTGTTTCTGATAATGCAGGTGTCGCTGGTTCCGGTAAAAAAGATCGAACTGGTCATCGCACCAGCGCCAGTAATAAAGTCACAGCCCTCGATAATCACATTGGCGATAGTGGTAGCGATATCGACATGCTTCTTAAAGTCCAAAGCCGCCGTATCCCTGAACACACAGTTACGGATAACCGTTCCATCAGCAGCGGCAGCAAGATCAATTGCCTGCACGCAGTCCGCAATACCAGACGCGAACTTCAGGTTCTCAAGCACCGTATTAGCCACGGTAATCATCACCGCGCCAGCGGTGGCAGTCGATGTAAATGTGGGAACCCTGTTGCCCTGGCCAAGACCCCTGATGGTCAAATTGGCAACATCAACGGCAAAGATAGCCGCAGTAGACAGGTTCTCGGTATGGCCAGCCGCAATCAGAATCGTATCACCAGCCGTAGCCTTGCCGATAGCAATGTCGATTGTAGCATAGGGGTTGTCTTTCGTACCCCTTCGGGTAGTACCGCTATTCGCATCAACCCAGATCACCTTATTCCCAGAGCCGGGTATTTGATTCATGGGAAGCTCTTTTACCGCAGCATCCCCGCTTATTACACTTGGGAAACTACTCATTTTTCACATCTCCCTTAGGCTTAGTAGCCTAAACTGCGATAAGTTAGATAGTATCAGCGCCAGGCTCTAACACACCACTGACATTGATAGTGTTGGAGGCATAGTTCTCGGACGTATAGTAATCAGCCGTAACGGCAATAGGTTCGGCATCAGTTTTGGGCGACAAGCAGTAGTTATCGTAGACCAATCCCGTTCCGTCACCGGAAGAATCAAGGCCAAGTACCAGGCCGGCCCCAGTGTCGATATTAATTATTCGATTACCGTAAATCGCAATATCGAGCGGATCGTCAGCCAAGTGGTCAATGACACCAGCCGAACAGTCAACATGCCAGAAGTTATTACGGATAATGCAGTAAGAACTCGTCCCGGCGAAATCAACAGATTCTGTCATCCCACCGGCAGCGGTAGTAAAATCACAGCCCTCAATAATGAGATCGGTAACAGTTGTGGCGATATCAATGTGTTGCAAAAAGTCCAGGGCCGCACTTGAATCTCTGAACACACAGTTACGGATAACAGTACCGTCTGCGGCGGCGGAAAGATCAATCGCGTTTGCGCAATCAGTGATGTTGGACACGAACTTCAAGTTCTGAAGTGTCGTATTCGCGGCTGTAATCATCACCGCGCTAAGTTGTGCGGTGGTGGTAAATGTCGGTATCCTCTGGTTTTCACCCATACCTTTGATGGTCAACCCTGCGGTACTCACGTTAAAACCTACCGCAGTGACATACGCACCGTTCATCGGTATGTAAAGTGTGCTCGGAGTGGCGGCAGTAGTGCAGATGCCGTCAGGATCAGCGACCGTCCCGATAGTAATATTGCCAGAAGTCGCGCTGCCAACATAGACCGATGTAACGGTCTTGAATTTTTGGGTGGTATAGACGGTGCCAGAGGACGCGGGGCCAACTCGCGCCTCGCTAACAGGTTGGCCCCTGCCATTCGTACCGGTGATGGTAAAGGTGTCGCCAGAATCGTTTTGATCACTTGTGATCCCTACGACACATTCAGTCGCCAGCGTTGCCACTACCGTAAGATTCTCGGTATGCCCGGCTGCAATCATTATCGTATCGCCGGTCTTGGCCGCAGCGATGGCCGCAGCTACAGTAGCATACGGTCTAACGTATGTCCCGTCACCGCCCTTAGCAGCGTTAACGTCAACCCATAGAACTTTCTCTACCGGGCCGACAAGAGGCTGAATGGGCATGTTCAGAATCGACACGCCGTCACTAAAGCCTTCTGGGTAATTTGAACTATACATTATTTCTCCTACGGACGCTCGTAGCGCCCCTTCGGGATAACCCGTAGTTCGTGATTGAAAGCTAATGGTACGGCAGCCGGTCAATGACCGACCACCGTACCCGTAGCAAAATATTTATCGCCCGTTATCGGACGGCTAAACCGCGTAAGTCCTTATTGGGTAGGCTCATCCCCCTTCAGAGCCAAAAACGCCTTTTGCGTCCGTCCAGCCAAAAGAGCAACGGAAATATCCGCTGAACTTGGCGTTTTTGGTATCGAAATCGTCGTCTTGCTCGAACTTGTCAGGGTCACGATCAAAATACTTCAGACCGTCCGGGCAGTCGGTGATGATAAACCACGCATCGGCATCGGTGAAGTAATGGTTGATAGTGTACCCTTCGGGGAACGTGCCCAGGTTACGCAGAGCGTTAATGTCGTTATTGGCCGTACCAACACGCAGCGGAGATTTAAGAATCCTCTCCGCCTCGTACTTCAATTGGCGCGGGATGGCCAGCTTGCGCGGCATAACCTTGATCTTCAGCCCACGGTCATTAGTCCAGCCAGCAATGTCGATATCTGCCTGTTCCAATGCCTTTTCGCTGAGATCGGATGGGGTTTCGAGTTCGTTCCGGTATGTCCCGCCGTAACCACCTTGGTTCGGGTGAACAGACGAGAACATTTCCAGGCCGTCAGCGCCGGTGTACGCAGAGTTGAAGCCACGGTTGAAGACATTTGCGGCCACATGCTCTTTCGTCTGGCGAAGACTGTAGGCCAGAGCACGCGGTTTGCGCAGCATCTGGTTGGTGATGCGGTACTGGCTGTCACGCCACATCTCCCAGGAGACAATAAATCCGAGGGCGTATGCAATGTGCGCGTACCGCTGGACAAAACCCTGACTCATTGAGTCGTAGGTAATGCCCTTGTTCTCAGGCTTGATCGGAGCGAGTCCGAGAGATGTCAGGCCGACATCTTCCTCGTAAGCCTTATCCGAGGAGTTGTAGGAAAAGAGTTCGGTGTATTCCTCCGGGTATTTCTTGTACTCCGCTGCATAAGTGGAGTTCATTCCCGGCCACAGGAATTTACCGAACCCTCCGCGAGTTATTACGCCTGCTGCCATGTTGGTAACCTCGTTTTGGTTTCGTTAAAAGCAAACGCTAATAGCATACTGTCGCTATCAGGCATGCACTCCTGTCGAACCGGTTGACCCGGTAGTGTCCGCACCATGACCGTACTGGTGGATGTTAAATCCGACAAGAAGATCGGCGTTTGCACCGAGTTCATTGTCGGCCCTGTCCTCTACTTCCAAGATGAAGAAAATCAGGGTGTTGGTGGTATTGACCGTACTCTGGTCGATTTCCATGCCAGATGCGCCGGAATCGGTATCGACTCCAGCCGCTACCAAATCCGCATTGGCCCCCACATCTCCATCTTCTACTGTTCCGCTTGACTGAACCCGCATAACCAAATTCGGGTCCATGCAAACAAGCACGTATGCGCCTGTCGAAGCAGGCAGATACGTTGGATCGAGAATGCCGTCTTCCCATCGTTCAATACTGGTGATAACCCCGCAAGGGCAATCACCAGCATCCGAATCGGTGACATTGGGGACATTCTTGCTGGCCCCATTGGCAAGCAGTTTGACAATATCGCCAACTGCCAGTGCCTTGTCCTGCCCGGACGGCACATAGCACCGCCTGGACTCACCGTTGTAGGATGCTCCACTGAGAAAACCGACAGGCTCGAAACCGCGAACCCTGTCTACGTTAGCCATTGTAAGAAACTCCCGTTACAAACATTAACGGTAAGCCTCGGCCTCTTGTTTGCCTACACTCAGGCCAGCGGGTGTTCCTGGCGCACCAGGGAGATTAACCGCAGCCCCCAGACCTTCCGGGGGAGTGGCCAGCATCTGCTCCAGCCTGTTAATCTCTTCCTGTTTCTGCGCCTTGCGTTCAAGGAACATTGCTTCAGGAATCTCCACCAGATAACCGCGCGTGGAAGCACCACCCTCATCAGTACCTACATGACGACTAACGGCGCTACCCATTTGCGAAGCCGAACTCGCATCTCCGTCTGATTCGACTTTTGAACCATCGGCAACCAAGTTCCAGCCATCTTCGATGAAGCTCTTGATTCGTTCCCCGCCCGCAATATCACTAACACACCGCCTCCGATAGCCGGGGCGTTGTGGAAACGTCAGTACACCGCGAGTAGTAAGGCTTTTTCTTACCGGCCTGTTGCCGGGAAGCCCTTCCCTGCGCACATGCTGACGTTCCGTTGATTGATCGCCACCTTCCTGTAACCTGGCAAGCTCATCACGCGCTGCGGCAAGCCTACGCTCTACCGCAAGGCGCTTCTCTACCCGTCCAAGTTCTGCTTCAGCCGTTGCCAATTCATCGTCTTCTGACGATAAGGCAGCCGACTGTCGCATGGTCTGAGGTGGCTGTTCCCCGCCGTTGTTGGTAGGTGATTGCTTTTGTTCCCCGCCGTTATCGGCAGGCAATTGCTCTTGTTCGGCATGTCCGGTAGCAGGATTGGGATTGCTCTCAGGCTGCCCGGAAGTGTCATCGGCTTGCGCGCCAGGGCCGTCATCGCCCAGAATTTTCAGCGCCCATAGCCCGTCACCAACCTGGACGGCTACAGTATCAATCCCATCATTTGCTTTCAACATCTTCCTGCGTGTCCCGGTTGCAGACTGTTTGGTGTAAGGCTTGCCATCCGGCCTGTAAAACACGCCCTGCTTCTCATCGTACCCTTTTGGGTACACTTTTTTAACGACACTTTTGGTCGCACCTTCTCTGATACTCGTCATTGTATTGTCACTCCATAAAGGAATTCGTTTTAGTAACCAACGTCAGAATACTCTTCTTCCTGCTGCTGCATCGACTTCAGGTAATCGGCCTGCGTACCCATCTTGGCCGCTACAAAACTATCGCAGGCGGATTTACCAGCAGGCGGAAGATTTGCGTAAGTAAGTTTCCCACCGCCACCTCCAACACCACCGCCACCTCCGGCCTCGGCATCAGAAATTTGTTCTTGCTCGTTCCCACCGCCCTTGGACTTGTAGTAATCGGGATACGCGCCTCTCATGTGCGTATCCACGAAGGCAAGCTTCTCGGCCAATGAAAGATCGTCATTGAGGCTTTGGTGAAATCTATCCGCTTCGGCTGTCATCTCCGGGTTTGTCTCATACCAATCCTTGTTATTCTCATGCCAGCCCAGAAAGACAGGGCTTTCCGTGCCACCACTGCCCTCTGCCGTCTTTGCTACTTCACGGTGCTTCTCTTCCAGGCCGTCAAGTTCCTTGCTTATCTGATCGTACTTGTCGGTATCACCGTCTTCAACCGCTGTGCGCTGCTGCTCTTTCAGCCTGTCCTTGAGCGCGGTTATCTCGGCCATAGTCTCCTGCTGGTGGCGAAGCTCCATACTGTCGAACTTCTTGTTAAGCTTCGACAACTGGCCTTCAAGCGACCTGTTGGCGACCTTCTGGTTGTTGATCACCTTTTTACTATCCCGCATGTATTCAGCCGCAGGTTTGTGCTTTCCGGCATCGCCTTTCCATTGGTCTTCAGGAACCCACCCTGCATCCGAGGCGAGTTTCTCAACGACCTCTGTTTGTTCTGCCGTTAGATTATCGAAATCAACTGGACTCATCGTCTTGTAACCCCTCTTAGGTTAGTTAGAACTGCTTCCCATGATTGTAGTAAATATCTACATCGTTTACCACGCGCCATTTGCACTTTTCGTCAAGCTGTACTTCAACTCCTGAATGGCGCACGAAATCAACCAAATCTCCAATCTCCGCCCACGGAGTGCCGCCCGGCTGGTCGGCCCAGGCACAGGCTCCTATTTCCCTGATAATGCCTTTCTCGCAAGCCTGCTGGTGTGCGTCTTTGACGGTATCGGGAATCTCGATCAGACTCTTTGACCTGTCCATACCCATTGACTTATACAGAAAAGTCTTAAAATCAACGGGTTCGATCAGCACCCTTGTACCGGCTGGCCCCTTGTACTGGCTTACGGGCTTCTGGGCCGTCTTTATGCGCGGCCCAAGGGCGGCAGGGGGGTAATCTCCAACAAATCCATCAGCTATAATATTCTTCTCCGTTGCACCCATCTTCAAACCCCTTGTGGGTTAGTTAATAAAAAAGCCCGCGCCTACCACTTTCACGGTGGTAAGTTCGGGCTTATGGATAAAACCGGCGTTGCCGGGTATTCATAGAGGCATGTTATTTATCAAGATTGTCTGGCCCACTGGCTACTGTTCCTCTGGTTATCCCACCTTCATTCAGGTGGAAACCAAAGTTGATCAGTCCGGTGGTTCGCTTCGCCTTTACATCGTATAATACCTTTCTCATCAGAGTTAGATATTTTTCTATTTTCGCGTCATCAGCCATCTCATATACCTTAGTATGCGCCTTTAGCCGCTATTTGTCAATATAGAGGCTTGTCCGTAGCCGGTGTCCGCGTTGCGCCCGCCTTTTTCTTCTTTGCCACTCGTTCAGGCTTTACTGCCAGCGCCTGTTCCACGGCCCTGCAGTAGCCATTCGAGTCCGCTACTTTCCCATGGGTCAGATCGGGCCTGTCCATGTCAATGACCTTATTCTGACTCAATCTCCTGCGCTCATCTTCCAGCGCGGCACTAAGCGCTCTCCTGAAATGTTGGGTAACAGGATGATTGAACCATTGCTGAAATACATCATCATTTACCGGTAGATTTCTTATTCTTGCCATCTGCCTTCCCCTTCTTGGTCGGCTGCTTATCAGCCGGTTTGTCAGGTTTGTTGGCCTGTTTTATCCTCGCGGCGGCTTCCATCTTCTTGATATCTATTTCCTTCAGCGCTATCTCATGCTTCTGATCAAGCTCCTGTTTCTTAAGCTTCAACTCGCCTTCTTTAAGCTTCAACTCTTCCATCTTAAGCTTGAACTCAGCGCCAGCGGCTTCCTTTTCCGCGAGTATCTCCAGCACTTTCGGGTCTGGCGGCGGCTTGTAATCCTCTGGTATCTTGAATCTTTCCTTGTCCTCTATCTGCATCGCATCAAGCCAATACTCGAAAATAGCTTGGGCTACCGGCGGGACTACCGTTTGCCTCATCTCCATAAGCTTGTCGGCCTTGAGCATCTTCTGGATGTGCATCACATCTTCGGGCAGCGCGGAAAGCGTTATATCAACACTCTCTGAGTTAAAGTCTCTGGCAAAGACTTCCTGCTGCTCGTTTACATCCATTACGTTGTAATATTCCGCCCGGCCAAGATGCTCCATGTCCAGACGGTAAATCTTTTTGAGTTCCTCGCCAATGCCACGGTGGACACGGCCCATAACCGCAGTATGCAGCTTAAGCCCCTGTTCTATCAGGGCAAGCGTAGTAGTGGCCGGTTGATTTGAGCCGGAGGCTTGACCGCCCAACACATCTACGCTCATACCCAGACGCTGATAGGCTTCCATCAGCAGCCCAAGTGTATGGAACAGGGTCATGCTCGGCTCACGCGCGGGCAGCATCATAAACTTCTTGCGCAGATCGTCTACATCCGATGCTTCCTTGAACTCGTTCGGCTCAAACTCAAGGTTGCCGGACTCGTTGGATGCCATCAGCAGATCAGAGGTATACAGGCCAGCGTTGGTATTATACCAGATGCCGGAATCAATTATCTCTCTGATTATCGCGTTAATGGCATCATTGGGGTGGGAAAGCAACTGGCCGAATCCGAAGCCGTAAACCGACTTATCGATTGCGGGCATAAACAGGATGCGGGTAAACATCTCACGCGCTTCTATCTTTGCGATCTCTTTCCCGTCGGGTGTCAGCCAGATATCGTCTTCCTTGTATCTGGCCTTTATCCTCGCAACAGTATCTGTTTCCTTGTGAACGGTCACTATGTAAGGCTCTGCATAGCCATCACCGTCCAAGTCCCACCATCTATGCTGCTCCAGAAAGATATAATTACCTTCATCTTCTCCCTGTGAGGTCTGCTTCGCCTCCTGATCACCCTCGCCTATCTTCTCCAAGATATCTGACCATGCACCGCTATTAATGCGCTCCTTAACAGTATTCCGGGTCAACTCAAGGTAATGGGTAGCGCGTTTGGCGGTCTTCAGGTCGGTAACTTCGGGGTGGATCACTAAGTCCATCGCAGATACATACTCACTGTAATTGCGCTTCTCTTCCACGTAGCGGTATGTTTTCTTGAAGGCGCAGCCGAATACTGGCAGGCCGAACAGGGCAGCGTCAGTCTCAGGCATCCATTCAGGCATTTCCTCTGTAAGCTGGTAGTTCACAAAGTCGGCAACGCGCTGTGCGCTACTGGCCTTCTGGCCGTCCGGGTCTTGGCCGATTACCTTGCCCTTTACTATTCTATTGCTGAATATCGCTCCTGTCGCCCTGGAACTGAACTGGACACACGATTGGGCCAGCAAAGGCATTATAACAGAACATGCTCCTGCGAATGGCGTGTCCTTTTCCTCCACATTCATCTTAACGAACTTGATGGCCATCGCCATAGTCCGTTCCCAATCTTTGCGCGCGTCCTTATCGTACTTATACTCCTGAGTGACCTTCACGCCAATCCGGCGTACAACCTCGTCTTTCAGCGCGGGTACGATATTCGCCATCTTGCTCCACTTCACAAGCTGCTTCGGGTCAGTGCCCTTGGCGTTGTTGCCCGTAGCGTCCTTCAGACCCCGTGAAGCATAGTACTTTCTGTTCTTCGTCACGTATTTCGGCATTTCACCGCCCCTTTTTCTTCCATTCAACCATGATTAAACGCTCACGTTCCTTAAGCGCGGCAATGGCATCTGCGAATGACCGGTGTATGTGATCCTCATGTATGCGTAAACCACGATTGTTGCAGCCATCCAGGCGCAACATAATCGCATCAAAGATTTGAGTTGGAATATCAAGCGTTTTTGTCCAACGTATTTTAGCAGCATCTATTTTAAGTTCTATGGGCCGACCTGCCCTTTGTAAGCCTTGCCCGCTTATTCCTACTATTTCATTGTAACTGCCCTTGGGCCATCCATCATCGTATTTCGGCATCTTTTCAGCCTTTCTGAGTTAGCAGCTTTTGTGCGATCTCGTTGGCTGGTACGGTTAAGTCACCGTCTCTTAGTATCTTATCTAAAAGTATACCGGGTAGGCTACCGCACATTTCTACCGTACCAACATTGGGGCTATTCTTTTTGAGAGTCGTCTTATAAAACACCACCGCCACACTATCACCTGCAAGATGTATCTTAAAATCCCCACTTGCGTAACTGGCGAATGGCTTTATTGTATGCTGCGAATTTGGTAATCTAAACGCTTCTGGTTTAATCTTCTTCCAGGCCATCGTCTAACTCTCCTTCACGATTTCAAGCCAGTCTTTGAACTTAAACAGCAGTTGGCGGCTGCAAGCATTAGACGGTTATCTTGTCAACGGTCTTTCCCTGTTCGTTCATCACGTAGACTGTTGCCGGTGGTTCGATGATAAACGACTTCATGCTATCCAGATCAAGTCTAAGCGCGAAACTCGGCTTTACCTTAACATCACCACAAAAGGTTGTAGCCCCCGCTTCTTCTGGGGTACTGGCCCTAACGTAGTTTTGTATATTCTGGTGATTCACACAAGTTGCTTCTCGCATTTTAGTCTCCACCAGTTTCTGAGCCGGTGGATTACTACCAGCTTCTGCTGTGTTCTCCACTTCTTGATACAACTCGATCTTGATCGTAAACATCGCGCTACTCCTTCTTCTTCTGGATACTGCGTTGTGCTTCCGCCAACTGCTGCTTCTTCTTCAAATATATATCACGCATATCCTTATGGTCAACCTGTCTCGCTCCCATGTTGATCGCCGCGTCAATCTTGCTGTTCATGGCATCAAAATGAACGCTGTTTTTACCCGTGTTTTGGAGCCAAGTCTGACGCAGACCTATCTTAAGGCCGAACTCAATTTGTGTCTATCGCCACGCCTCTGTCCGACATGCTCACTCGGTTTGACCTTTACCCATTTGAGATAGCATTGCATGGTTGACATCGGGCAACCTATGAGTTTAGCAACTTGTCCTGTAGTATATGTTTCAAGCATTTGCCTTTCTCCTGCGCCTCTCGCGCCTTCTCAATGTCCTGCGCCACTTTCGGGAACTCCGCTCTTCCTCTTCCCCGCTTGACAAAGCCAATAGAATGCTGTATTATTAAACTCAACGGATGCAAAGCCCGTTCGCAAGCGGCTGACACAGGGTCTCGATCCGGCAAGCGCTCCACTCAAAAGGTGGGGCGTTTTGCTTTTAGCCTTTTCCCACACAATCCTCTTTCTCTGCATTCTTGATTATCTCCATCGTGCAGGCCAAGCAGAATTTCCTGACAAGTTCATTTGATAACCGCGCCGGTTGCCCGCAATCGCATACGCCTATGATTGGAAAGGAAGTCTGGTATTCAATGCTCATCTTGTTACCCTCTTTATCAATGCCCATGACCACTATTCGGTTCTGATGACAACTCTCTTTGTTCTCCGCCATAGGTAGGTAGCCAAGTCACGCCAATATGGGCACGCCCCCTCTGGAATGCACTCATCGGCTGGCTTAAATCCATAGGGCTTCCATGCTCCGCGCCGATCTTTGTAGCACTTAAACCAGCGCCACGCTACGCTGGTTCTAAAAATATGATTCCACCACCCTACACGATACCATAACCAGAATAGCGGAACAACAGGAGCTATTGCATATCTTAAGTCGGGCCAATTGCCCAGAGTCGCCCATCCTACGTTTACCCACGGGAATCTCATCGGCCCTAAATCGTCAACATACTCACGGCTCACCGTTATCGTGCTCTGAAATGCTGGAAACATCAGAACCCCCTTAGTGTTCCGGATGAACGTAACCGCAGATCAAACCCTTTACCTGAATGTATTTCCATCTCCACGGATGTTCTCGCTGCCATTTCGCAAAACGCATTTCAGCAAGTCCAATCTCAAAGGCTTGCTTGTCGCACATCTCCCGAAAGCTACCCATATAGTTATTGCTCATAATCAGTACCCACTTATAGGGCTTTTGCCCTTGTCGCGTTGACGGTGGAGTGCCGCATGTCGCCTGTGTTGCAGGCTATCCTTGTAAGTTTTGTTCTCGCGCCTCTGGTATTCAACCGGCTTTATCCTGAAAGCAAAGGTCTGGGCCAGCGCATCTCCAAAGTCCGGGCTGTCAAGTTCACGCGCCTTCATATGCTCCTTGCGCTCCAACTGTATCTTATCCGCAACGCTAAAGCCATACTCGATAGATGTCAGGTCTGTTTCAAGGTAATCGTACTCGCGCTGCTCCAGGCCACTCAGGTCTGCGGTCTTCAGCCATTCGCGCATGTTTCCCCACATCTCGGCCCGCTTATTGAAGTATTTCTTCTTGCTTGACCGGCTACCCGCCACAACGGAGAACCAGCGGCACTTAAGCTGCCTGCCACGATCAATGACACCTGTCCCCGGCCCTGTCTCATCGATAAACACGGCATCGGCACCGTATTCGTCTTCAGCGTCCTGCACCAAGCTAACAATTGTCATGTTATCAAGCTCTCGATACTCGCGTATCTCCAGTATTCTAAGTCCCTGCCTTATAACAATAACAGTCCTGTCGTCACCGAAACGGGCTACATCAACGCCTATCACAATAGGCGAATCCTTGTAGAGATCGTAATCAAGCTTCCGCTTACGGGCCTCTTCCACCCAATCAAGGGCAATAAACTGCATTGAACTTGCGCGCGGAAACTCACCCTTCACCCTGACCCTCACAAAATCGCTGTCTTCTCCGTAATCGTCTATCCACTCCTGGATAAGCTGTTTCTCGGCCTTTTTCGCCGTCCTGCTGTCCACCTTGAAAGTCACCCAACGCTTGCGGAACTTCGTCCAGCAGGCTCTAAAGCGGCCCACGTTTCTTGTCGGGTTGCCGAAACATATCCAGATAGAGCCGGTTGTGGTCATGGCACCGCTGGCCACCTCCCATATCTTGTCATCGATAGCACTCGCCTCATCGAAGATCATCAGCACGTTTTCTTCGTGTGTACCGGCAAACGCCTCTGTATTCTGCTTGCTCCAGGGTGCGGCGGTCATAAAGTGCGTGGTAGGGTGTTCGATTGCGCGGAACTTGGTGGCAGTCCATTCAAACCAATGCTGGTTGATAACCATCTGGTGCCACTTCGATAGCTCCATCCATGTCTTGTCGGTCAACTGCATCTTGGTATTGGCGGTCACAACGGCCTTGATCGGTGTCCGCGTGGACATGAACCAGAGGATAATCCAGGCTACAAGGGCCGTGTTGTGTGTGACGATGAAATCATTTGCCAGATATAATTGATCCTCAGCCTCAACAGTTATACACATGCATTCTGCTTCACCGGCAAGCTCCACGCGATCAATAAACCTTTCCAGATATCGCTTCTGTGATGTCGGCCTTATTCTCTCTGCCTTGCGCTTAATGTAGCACGGAGTAAATCCGTCTGGAAACGTCAAGGAACACAAGTAGGCTCCGTTATGCGTCTTACTATGCAGTCTTGCCTTCCCGCCGATGGAACGAGTTAGCCATATCACGTCTTCGATGAGCAACTTAGATACAGAGCAATATTGAGCACATCCAGTATCAGAAACATATCCATCGGTGTCCATCAGGCCACGTAGCACCTCTTCGCGCACCTCACGGAGATTATACTTATAAATATCGGGCACATGTTTTTCTCGCGCACCACACTTGTCAACGCCGAGTCGCTCCAACGCTGGTCGCAAATGTCCCACATTAAATACCTTTGCCTTCGTCTCTCGCTTGCTTTGCCCCTCGGTGAGCCTATAGCGCGCCGAAGCGATGCGCTCAAACACCTCAGCGTCCATATTTGTAATACGGCTTGTATTTCGGCAACCATCCCCCAGCCATGCGCCCAGTGTATACGGATCAACATTGACCCACTGATATGGATATTCTACCGCACCATGACGCGGTATTTGGAATCTTCGTGCGCGCCCCTGCCCGTTTTTCCGCCGCGGCCCAGTTTCGGCGATCTCAGCAGTGCTCTTTGTTTCCCAATCTTTTCTGCGCTCTTTCACAAGCCATAAGTGCTCGGCGCACGTTAAGGTGCTGCTTTCATCGTCAAATATCACTCGATATATTGGCTTGATGCCCTGTGGGTGAATTTGTGCAATTCTTGTAGGCTTTCCGTCCCTACCAAAGACGGTATCTCCGGGCTTCAAATCTCCCCAGCGCCGTACACCGGTTGGCGTGTCCAGCTTCATATCAGTTGGATGCGCTTTTCCTGCCCCGTGGCCGCTGCTGACGGCCATCTGGATAGCGCGTGTTATGTTCCCATCTTTGCGCTTGAGCAGTTCTTCACGCAGCAGTCCAAGAAACTTGGTCTGCCAGATATCCGGCCCTGTCTCTTTTTCGAGAATAGTGCCCGATCTGCCCCAGGGAAGCGCCCACATGACAAAGCCGTAAGGGTCATCCTTGAAGCTCATTATCTTCAAGGTCAACTCTTTCTCGTTCAACTCCGCCTTTGCCGCGCCATCGTGGTGCGATCTGCCTGTAGATTGGGCATGTGCTGTGGCCTCACTCATTTTAGCTCATCCTTCCACCTTAATGGTTAACATTCCGAAATCTTTCATGTCACACCTTCGCAGTCTGGGTTAGTTGCTCCATCAGCGCAAAGAACGTATCGGCTGCTTCCGTACCACTCTTAACCAACTGCTGTTGCCGGGGTGGAACGCCCCACATACCGCTGAACTTGCAGATGAACAGCACCCCCTGGCGCTGGCAGGAGAACGTACCCCGTGAGGCCATAATCTCCATGCTCTTGAATATTTCGCTCTCGCCCTTACTCATCGGCTTCTCCATTTCATAAACTACTCCCGTAGTGATTTGATGAATCCGCAAAGCGCAAAGATGGACTACAGCAATGAGTTGATATTGGGATGCTTTCCAGGGCTTAAAAATTCCTCTATTGCATAGCACACCATTAATTCGCTTCGCTTGCGCGTGTTGAGCATGTCGGAAAATATTGCATCACCATCCCCGCCAATTCGTATAGCCTCTCTCGTAGCCATCCACCTCTTAGCCAAAATTTCAAGGGCCAGCGCATAAACCATATCGACATAGGACTTACTAACGCCCTTGTCTATTGGGATCAACAGCATCTCCGACACTGGAAGGGGAATATTTAGACCATTAGTAAACCGAATTCGCTCATTTTTACCAACAACATCTCCCTTTAAGCAGTCGCCACGAGTGATTTCCACGAAACTATCTTTAGTCCAGTTGTCATCCTTGATGTCCTCTGGCTTGAATATCTCTGACCCTTTATCAGACATTTTTCTTCCTCTCTGCAAGCATCGCATCGGCAAGTCTGTAACTCGCTTCTGCGGCATTTCCTGGCCTAATTGCTACACCGGCTTTCTTTGCATCTTTATACAGCGAATCCATAACCCCAGCCAGAGCCTGTCCCGCAAACCAATCGCGGAGAGACATACCCTCTGGTACAAGGCTACGATTACCGTCTTTGTCGAGAGCGCACATAGGATGATTACTTGGGAACGCTGGCCCTCCATCTATTTTATCACTCATTAGTCTTCCTCCGGTATCTTGACATTGGCCAGCTTGCAGACGGCTTCAAAGACAGCCGCGCTGAGGTTAGCATCAAGTGCGAGTTGGTCCTTCCGCTTGATGCTAACCTCCTTCTCGTGCGGTTTCGATGTCCAGATGCAATGCCCATATTCGGAGATGCTTACCTGAACATGGTTGCCGCTCTTGACCGCCAATATCTTCAGCACGTCGAAAAGAAAAGCAAGATCGGCATTTGGGTACATAAATTCACGCGGCTCTCCATCCCTCTTGCGGCTAACGCAGAAAACCGCTCCACCCCACGGCTGCATCCAGTCGCCATCTTCATTCGGTTTAGCACCCATCGCCTTCCAGAAAATCTCCCTCCAGCCTTGATCTGACCTCTTTTCTTCACTCATCAGGGTTTGCCTCCCGGCCATAATTCGCAACCAGCGGGCCATGTCTGTATCAGGTCTACCAACGGAAAAAATACAATCACAATAAGGGCTACAACCAGCCAAAACATATATCTCTTCTCGCCTTGCGTCATTGGGCGCTTGAATCGCGCCGGGTTCCCATTTTTATCGAGTATCATCACCCACCCCGTAACGAGTCGAGTTGATGGTTTGTCCCGTTAGGATCGGCAAGTAGTGCAATAGCCTTATTCATCCCTATGTGGTGCATGTGAACATTGCGATTGAAGTGCTGAAGGAGGGTGGCAATGCTCAGGAACTCCACAAAAATAACTTCATTTGTCTCCTCATCGTCCTCCACCTCCCCGGATATGTGTTCACGCCACCGCTTAAAGGCGCTATCCATTGCTTTAAGATTCACGGTTGTCTCCTTAAAAAACTCTTTCCGACTAATCACAATTCACCCCCCGCTCAAGAGCCTCACGCCAGCAGCTAATGAAGTAGGCCGCTGCCTTCCGGTTCTTCATCGCCTCAAGGATATCGTTCTCACTCCCACCAGGCGGTATGTACGAGTTTTGCCCGCTGATTTCATTGTGGTTGCCGTACAGGGCGGCGGCAAGGCCGAAGCTGGTGAAAGCATAGTAACCGGGGCCGACATTGACGTTCATATCCATGCGCATCAGGTCGTAGCAGCGCAGCAGAACGTCTATCCATACCTTCTTCAACTCCGGTAGCCTTCTGTATTGCTCGTAGGGAATGAGGATAAGCGCCTCAAGATCGGTGAGAAACTGGCTGACGCGGCCAAGGGCTTCCGCTCCCATACCCTTGTGTGCGTCATCAGGGAGATCAAACGCGGCCTTCACGCCATCAAGGGTTTCTGAACGCCACCAAAATTCGGCGGCATCTCTGGGTATCGTGCCTATCTGGCTTGTATATCGATCTACAACCTCTATCGCTTGCTCACGTGATGTTTCTGGTGCTCCTACGATTTCCATTGTCTGTTCTCCCCTTTAGGAGTGTTTAGCCTATCAGAACCTTCCAGATCAGCAGCACAAGGCAATAGCCGACACAGGCTACCGCCACCACGGCGAGAATGAACTTCGCCAGCACCCACCAGAGGACATCCATGACCAGCCGCTTGAGGTCAAAGTGAATGGGGTACATCATGCTCACCGCCTCTTCCTGAATAGCGCCCGTATCTGGTTGGCACTTTCGGCGGCAACGAGACAAAATCCGGCATCCTGTAGCCGGTATTGTACCGTCCGCAGTACATTATCCCGGTTGAAGTAGACCTCAGTCCTGAGTTCCATAATATCGTTGCGAAGTTTCAGGATATCGACTTGGTTTGCATCGGGCTGAAGAGAACCGCCACAGGAGAGAAGCGCAGCCCAGCCAACGAACACTCCGGCCAGAATCCAGACGCAGACAGCGGTGGTTATCAAGCCTGACTTTATATTGGCGGTCACAACAGCCTCCCAAGGAAGATACCCACCATAATGCAGACAACCCAGATTGCGGGCCATATCCAGAACGGAACCCTTCTTACTTCTCGGTATTCTTTCACATCAACCTCCCTCTGGGGTTATTTGTAGTGCCTGTAACCATCACAAGCGCCGTTGTTGTGCATAGACCGTTAATCTACGCACCGCTAAATATGGCGATTATATACTTGACATACCCGCCGCAAAGGATGTATATTGGAAATAGACCTTTCAAGCTACGGAGTATCAAATGAATGACAGTGGCAAAAAAACCACCGAGAAAGAAACCAAGAAGGCCATCCCCCCGGATAGATTTAAATATAGCCTCTTTTTTGTTTTTGGGATAGGCCAGGTTGCTATTACAATACTTCTTAGCAATGGGAATCTCTTGTTGGGCTACATTGTCGCCGTGATTGTTATCGCCGGAGCAATTATCCTTTTCAATGGGCATGGTAACGCACTCCTAATAAAAGTAAAACAGGAAGCCGAAGATCGTTTAAGACAAATCCAATCCGAAAAGGACACTCTGCAAATTCGCTATAAGGTTTTTTTACAAGTCCCAATCCAACCCATTTCATCACATGCCCTTACTGCAAGGGCGAAGGCTGTAAAGACTGTGAAAATTCAGGATTGTTTTATGATCCCCGTAAGGATTTTGAATAATCTGTCTGCAACGCGCCAAGCGGCTGCATGTTCCAAATGTAGAATTAAATTGCCGTCTTCTCTGTCATCTGGTGCTTGTAAAACACCACAGGTATGATTTGTTCGATAGGCAACGAGTTCGCCCAATTGCCATGCCCGCGCATCACCCTCATTGTCATTATGTTCATCTTGTATCAGTTCACCGTTAGCCTTAACATGCTGGAATATCTCAATTACTTGCTCAATCTCGTTCTTCTTGCCTTTCATCGTTTTATCCCCCTGTAGCGTTGAAGGCGAGGTACGTCAAGTATATAATCGCCATTAATTTTGACTACTCCCCAAGGTGCGCCCTGATCTCTGCCTGCATCTTGGCCTTGCTGGTAGCGCCCTTGCTCAACTCGCAGCCAACTTCCACGGCCCTGGCCTTGAGTCTCTTGCCCGTTGTCTCTGTGGGATCAACGTCTTCAGGCTGTACTTCTACCGGCTCCGCCTTCACCGCATAGATTTCAGCGGCGGCAAGCACAACCTCCACCGGCCAGCCGTTCAGGCGGTGATACCGCGTTTCCCGGCCCTCTGCGAGTGTTGACCGCTCAACATGCAGACACTGCACGGCGTTGTCCATGAAAACCAGATGACAGAGTACGCCAGGGCACCCCACGCGCTCAAACGAGGCATCGGGGGTCACGATATCACTATCGTGGAACGGCCTGAAGTCTACGGGTTCATCCAATCGCTTAAACATCTTCAAGCTCCTGTTAAGGTAATGGGTTAGTTAGGGCAGGGTATAGCCGAGCGTTGTGCTCTTACTGCGCGTATTGGCTATCTTTCGTATCCGACCATTAATACCAACCACGTGATACTCCCGCCAGATTACGCCAGAGGTGGTTACAGTAGAACCCAGAGGCTTCACCTCGACCAACCGTCCGATAATCCTTTCGCTCTCACCAATGGGCCAGTTCTTTCCGCGATTGACCGCGTATAGCTTCCCGCTTCGGAGACCGGCAAAGAACGGCTGATGCATTACCTCATGCCCACTGCGTACCCTCGTTTCCCACCAGACACGCAAGCGCTGTAGCGGTATCGAGATTGTCATTTAATGCGCTCCCATTCCATATGAATCGTTCTGATTCTTTGGAGGGTAAGCTGGCAGTTGTCGCCCCATGTACCAACTGCTACCGGCTGCTCATTGGGATATATTGTATCACAAACGACAAGGCCGTACACTTTGCCGTTGGCTGTCGTGTCGCACGCCAGATACCTCTCTATCGAACGACTTGACAGCTTGGTGGTGGTGATAACGCACCACAATATAATTATGGCGACAATCGTTAATGGTACAACACAATTTTTCATAATCCCTCCAATGCTATATTATCGGCAATTATAAACTATTTGTCAATTGCCCTTGACATCCTGTAATAAATTGTTTATAGTAAGGGTAAGAAGTTCACTTTCACTCCCGGCAGGAGGACGGCAATGAGCACCAATAGAAATAAAACGCTTGATAAGCTTGCCAGAATAAGGAGCCTGCTGCTGCTTGTTTTAGCCAGCGGAGATTCCGGTATCACAACGGATGAGGCATATAGGCTACAGGACTGTCGTGACACAATCGCACGGATAATCGGCAGCTAACCACCCCTGCCGGGCGGCGCTTGTACAGGCCGCCCGGCTTTCTCTTCACCCTACGCCAAGGAGCAGCAAATGAACAGCAACCAGCGCCCCGGCATCACGCTTTGCTTCCCCCCTGAAGAGCCGGTCGAAGAGCTTGACTTCTCTGACGCTGCCGAGTACAGGCGGGTGGACGCATTAGAACTCGACCCGGACGAGGATTAACGTGGCCGCCTGTAAACATAAGCGCCAGAAGTTTCTTGGCATCCAGGACTTCGGGCCTGACCTCCCCAAGCTCCGGCTCTACAACTGCCTTGATTGCAAGACAACGCTGGCAAGGCCCACAAGGAGAAAAACTATCGTGCATTACCCTGACGCTCAATTCTTCTTCACAATTCTATCCTGGTTTGCTATGGCCCTCGCCGTAGGCTGGCTGATAGAAACGTTCCGCAAATGATGGACGGCCCGCCCCGGCGGGCCTTTTTATTGCTATCAACGACCCACTTGCCCTCGAAAAAGAATCGACTTGGCTTGTATAAAAGCCTTTCTCTGCGTCCACAATCAGCGCAGACTCTGACCGGGGTAACGGGGTGCGGCGAGGGGAGTTTATCGTATGGCCCCCAATTATGCCACCTGATTTTACACAACAATGGCTTTTTTCTCTCCGTGTCCATATTTCCTCCTTACCCTACTATCTAAAGTTCACGATCTCCCCGCACAGAGCGGCTATGGAAGCCGTTTAAGGCCCGTCAGCGGAATTGTCGTTTAATAGCTCTATACTGCCCTTACCACGTATTTCTTCCAGTTTCTCGTCAGCCTCCTTCATCCTCTCGACCAAGTCTGAAGTTGTCCGGATTTCCCGCTTATCAACATACATGGCAAAGTAGCGGCCCAGGAGTTCCAAGCACTTCTCCTTCGAGATGAACGTTAGCTCCATCCGGCTTCTTGTGATGTCTGAGCCGTCTTTCTGTGATATTGTTGTCACGGTCTGCTTAATCGACTTAACAGCGCTCTTGGATTCCCTGCTGATCTCAGAGCTTGGCCTGATCGTTACGTTACCCTCGCCATCCCAGATAGCAAAGTCCTCGATGTTGAACGTGGCTCCCCTGGCAAGTTCTTGCACAACGTCAGCGGCCTCGATGTGCATCTCTTTCATCTTGGCGGCGAGAATCATCTCTACTCTGGCGACTATAATAGGATTGGTTAGCAACTTGGAGGCTTCTACGCCAGCGGATTTACGAGCAAGGGCGGGCTTAAGATCAATGACAGACTGCCTGCCGTTGAATTGGTTAATAACGTACTGATGGCAGAACTGTTCCTGATAGGCGTTTAAGCCGTATTTGTTGACTATGGATTTTTTACCCGCCATCGTTAGTAATCCTCTTCGTCATCATCTACGAAATTGGAGATAGGCATCTTGTTAGTCTATTGCTAATTTGGTCAGCATCCGTGAGTTGTTGTTATCCATCTTTAAGTGTTTTATGTGCCTCTGATACGGCGCGCATAAAAATCTCAACGGGTTTGCTATTATTGGTCTTCATCTCGCCCTCCTTTGGAGTACTTGTGTTCAACGATTAATCGGCTAATCTCTTTCTCGTCTTCTTCTTGATCGCTGGGTGGCTTTATTACTATGGCCAGTCTGTCGTGGCTATACAAATACGCTCTGGCGTACAACATTGCCGTTTCTCCCATCCCGTACTTTTCCCACTCCCCCTCGGAGAACCTCTCCCTGATAAATTGAGCACTCTTTTTGTCAAACACTGACACCACTAACCCCGGAGTCGCACAGGCCACAACATAAACCTTAAGGGACGAAACCATGTTAATTGCGCATTCTCCCATAGCGCGCTGCTGGGTAATTGCAAGCCGTAAAGCCCTTTCCCTTTTATGGGTTCTGATCACAAGCCCTACTATTATCAACGCCAGAACCACCACCACCCATTGTTGTTCCATTCTACCATCCTCCTTCAACGTGTTGTAGCTGTTTGCCCTTGAATGAGGCCACATAGGCAACGATATCATCCTTGGGTTGCTTGCTATCGAGTATTTGTTTCTTGAGCTTCCTGTTTACTTCCCTGATATTCACATGCCAGTGTTCAAGCCATGTGATATAGGCAAGTCGTTTCTGCTCTGGACTAATATCGTAGGGCCAGAGATCACAGAAGAGTTCGTAGTGGTATTCATACTCGTCAGATTTGTGTGCTTTGTTGGCAGCCCTTTCTATGTGTGAGATGAGGGGAATAACATTATCATCCTCACCGATCTGTCGTGAGCCTTCAGGGTCACAAGGAGGCGAAGCCGATATGCTTTTGCCGTTTGTCTTTTTCTTTGAGGGTTTCTTTTTAGTCTTTAAGTCTTTTTCTTCTTCTACCTTCTTACTTCTCGCGCGAGGGGAATTAAGTAACTTCGTATCGACTTCTTTTTTACTTCGTAGTAGTGTCTGTGTGTAGTTATCACATAACTTGGCAAACTTAGGACAGTTAAGGGTTAAATGCCTTCCCTCTTCAGTTACAAAAAGACGGCCTTTTTTATCACAAAATTTTAAGATTTTGAGTAAAAGTTGGCGAGAAAGTGCCGTTTTTTTGCGGAAAAAGGCGCAACTTATTGTCGTTTCCCCCGGAGAATCAACATCAAAGTTGTCTGCTATTATCTCCATTGCCACAAAATATACCATGTAACCGTCACCGCCGAATAGTTCTATCAACTCGGAAATAAACGGGCTGTCCGCCGACTGTGATTTATGCTGGAACCAAAGCAATTTTGTCTCCTTTAGAACGATTACAGCTACGACACGTCTGGCTTGTTCTTCCTGGACACGTTCCAATACGCCGTCTTGCAGTGAGGGCACTGGCGCACATCTTCTTTCCTGCTATTCTAACCATGAACACCATTCATAGTGAATGGGGATAGGGACGGAGTAATTCTTTATCACTACCGGGAATCTCCCTGGCAACGTCCGCCTTGTGGACACAATTAACCCCTTGCGCTCAAGTGCATCCAATGTTGCAGGATCCAGAACGCCTCACGTTTAGCCTGGTTCATTCATCAGCCTCCTTGTCGGCAAGAGTCTTGCTCGTTAGCTTTTCCCGTTCGTACTCAGACTTAAAAGATACGGTCGCAGCCGCTTCTGGGTTTGTCTTTGCCAAGTCTCTACGCATTTGATGCTGTGCCATAAGTATCTTATCGTGGTCGGCCATCACTCACTCCTTTCCAGCAGAGCGGCACGTCTGCATTTCCACACATCGGCTGAAGCCATATTAGAACCGTCCACGCTAAATATTTCATCGACTATAGTGAGTAAATACCGCACCTCTTGCGTTGGTGTCATTCCCCAAATATTCTTCTCTGCGCTCGGCCCGGCGGGCTGGCCCTTTGTAGTATATGTTGCCTCAAAAATATCCCTCTTGCAGGGGTACAATTCGCCTTTAATCCCTCGGATTAAAACGTCCTTGTCGGGATCATACTTATGAGTACCCTCAAGTGTATTAATCTCAAGGGGCGCTGACGGGACGGCAAATTCAACCTGCACGGGCCGCTTCACACACTTTAACCATTCAGCAGATTCTACGGCCTCACGAACCTCAGCTTCTCTTGCGGCCATGTAGTCGGAATATCCGTCACTCATTGTCATCCCCTTTAGGTAAGCGGCAACATCCCTCCTGTACCAGTTACACTCTTGGCGCATCAGCTCCCGCAGCAGGGCGTTGGCAAGGCGTTCAACCCCAGCCTCAAGCTCTTTGATGCGGGCACGGCCAGCGAATAGCTCACAGTACGGACAACCTTCAAATATTACTCCATCGTACCTGCCATGCTTATCACATTTAGCCATCTTCGCCCTCCAGTTCTGCGGCAGCTAACTGTTGCGCTTTCTCCAGTACAAGCAATGGAACCATGCCCTTGAGGTTGGCTATCCCTTGAAGTGTAGCTCGTAGCCGTTCAACCTCTGCCAGCAGGTCAGGGGCGGCGGCGATGAGGCGGGCGTTAGCAACACTTTCTGTTGCCCCCGATACACAAGCCAATTCCTTGAATATTATCTCTCCTTTTGAGTAAGCATCAATAGCGTAGCTTCTGCCCAAACACATCTCAGCCTTCCACGGCCCTGGCGTGTGGCCCTCAAACTTTGTCAGGTCAATCATCTTCGCCCTCCAATCTGGACAACCTCTGCAATTTCCCTCTCGCCTTGACCAGCTTCAACTGATCGCGCTTGAGGATTTTCATCAAGACATCCAGTCGGTTCCAGTTCTTGGCCTCCAAGTTATACAGGATTAGTTGTTTGGCCTTTGCTACCCGCGCTCGGAGGGCAGCGACTTCAAGCCGCGCTTCAAGGTGGAGGGAGTCGATGTTCACCCGCGCCTTCACCTGCTCAGCCGTGGTGTCAGTTGCAGTATAGACACCAGCGTCAAGTACATCGTCGATTGGGGCGGCGCTCAGGCAGGCCGCGCAGGTCATTGCAAGTAGTAGGTTAATCATTGGTTGCCTCCGTAAGTATCGGGCGACACTTCTTGATAATCTCGTTAGCCATCCGCCTGCCCTCACACCTTGCACATAGCCCACTTTCCGTTTCAACTTTCTTGCCGCACTTGCATCTATCTGAGTATGGGAGCCAATTATTCATCCCTCACCTTCCTTTCGGCCAGCCAGAGCAGGGCGGTGGCACTTGAACTGAAATAGCCTTCATCCTCGGTAACTTGCCACGATCCATCCACATGTTCTTGCAACTCTATCTGAGTTCCTGTGGCCCTATCATATTGAACCACCTGACGAGGATGTATACTTTCCCCATGCACCCACTCTTCCCGCACCTTCTCCCGCACAGCTTCACGGCCAGCGGGGGAGTTGAAATAGGCTTCTAGATCGCCATCCCGCACAATCTCGTTCCCGTCCTTATCATACCAACAAGGGCACTTACATCCCTTCGATGGTTGATACTTTGTATACATCTCCAACGCCCTTGCCAGCTTCTCATTCCTGTCCATCGGTTGCCTCCAGTTCGCACTCGCGCCGACACTGCTCTACCCCTAAGTAGTGCCGGGCAACCAACGCTATTACCTTGTCTGCCGGTCGTACAGCGGAATCGTCAACCCGTTTTACAAGTTCAGCCATTGCCGCGCCCACTTCTTCATCTTTAAGTAATCGGAACGCAAGCTTTATCATTTCAATGTTCTGCATCGGTTGCCTCCAACGCTTCAATGGCTCCGCACAAGGCGAGGCAGAGTTCACAAACGGGAAACTTAGCTGTATATGTAATGTCGGTTAGCAGCTTTTTGACGAATCGTATAGCGTCCCCAGTATGCTGGTGGCTCTTATGGTTTACCCCAGCTTCCCACAGCTTCGGGAACCAGAAGTCGGGATCGAGAGGAATTGACTCAAATCGAAAGGTCTTATTACACGCCCTTGCGCACCGCTCAGCCTCAGTAAACGTTAACTGTTTCATTTATTCCTCCAGCCTACCCGGCATAGCCTCCATGCAATCAGCACAGAGGCAGTATTCGTTTCCGCCAATATCATAGAGCCAGGGCAGAAAAGTAACCGTCTTTTCCTCTCCGCAACCATCACACCGCTCAGTTTCTTCTTGCGTTAGCTGTTCCATTTATTCCTCCTCGAATGATATTTCGTAGCGGGTGAAGTAATGCATCTCCCTTGTTGTATATTCAGTGCCCTCAATCGGAATTGACTCCCGTCCTTGCTGCATATATGCCCTGTGTGTTATTGTTGCCATGCCAGAGTCTACCACCGCCACCACATGCGCCCGCGCCAGCTTCGCCTCAAGGCTGTCGATGCGGGCGACCAGAGAATCCCGCTGAGCAAGCAGGTGTGCCGTGCGCCAACTCGTTACCTCTACCAACGACTCTATGCGATCAAGGCGCGAGCCAGGAACGTCCTGCCCCATCCCTGGCAGCGCGCACAGCAGCAGGGCTGTTACGAGCAGTCTAATCATTTGCTGCCTCCTGAATGGCCTTCACAATGGCCGCAACGCCAATTACGAAGCTATACGAAGCAAAACCAATCACAAGCCACCAGCACTCGTGAACCACAAATAATCCCGTAGCCGTACAAAATACCAAGACGCAAAAAACTAATAAGGAAAAATTTGTCCTTTCTATCAAGGCGGCTGCGCCAAAGAGGGCTGCGAATTATGGATGTCCGGCATCAACAAAGGCTCTTGCGCTCTTCGCTCAATCCCCATTGAAATCAATCAACTCAGCGAGACAATTGCTGGCCTCGCTGGCGAACTCGTTCAGAAACGCCCTTGATGGCAAGCAGCTTGCCAATATCCGAATAGCCGCTTAACCCACAGACGATTATTCCGAAATCATAAGGATCGTCACCAATTTTACTTTTTATCTGTGCCGCCGTCTCTTGAATTATTTGCGTTACCTTTTCATGCGTTAAGCCATTGCCATTCATCTTATCCCCCTTGTAGCGTTAAAGGCGAGGTATGTCAAGTATATAATCGCCTTTCAGAAGTTAACCTTGCCCGTTTGCGGTACTCTCGGTGATAAAGATTGTCGCTCATTAAATTTTACTCTCATCAAGTTTGTGGTTACCGCAAAAATCAGAATCAAACATTACCGGCCAGCCGCTCATTGTCGGCGCGTTCCTGCGGCAGCGGCCTACGCGGGGGGAAATCGGTATCGTATTCTGAGGGCCGACCTTTGCCACGTAGTACATGCAGGTACTGCACTTCATCCCCTTGCTGAGGTTCTCTATAGAATGAAGTATAGAGTCTTCCCCGCTCTCTTTGCGGCGTAGCTCTTTTATCCTTGCGCCCTGCTTCTTTTCTTCTTCCTCTCTCGCCGCCTGCAAGAGCGTGTGAGCCACATCAATTTTCCAGCGTGTACCATCGGCGGTATCAATTAACCGAACGCCCTTCCGCGCCAATTCTATTGTAAGATTACTCGCAGTAGTATAATCGAAATTATTAATCGCCTTGCGCCTGTTACTTATCGTGCGCTCCACCCACTTCACATCAGGGCTATCGTTTTTGGTGGGTGCCGTTGTGAGCTTAGTATCCAGAAACTTTCGACATTCCTTGACTGTATCATTCAGCGTAAACTTCGGAGCTTTGTCGGCGGGGTCGGCAACGGCGTTGGCAGCAGCATGGCTGGTAGCGTTATCCAGATCGGCCTTAAGCTGCGCGTTCTCCCGCTGCAACCGGGTGCAGGTGGCACGCACATCTTCCAATACCTTTCGATATCCTTGTGTTTCAGGGTAGGATACCTGTTTTGTCTCAAGCACAGAGGCGACTGCCGGGGCGAAAGAGGCGGGGATACGGCTGAGAACTTTCCAGTCTTTTATGCCCTGACGGGCTACGATAAAGTACTGGTCATTAAACAGGACGGAGATAAAAGCGTGGTCGGACTTATCGGCTGCACTCGGAGGGATGGGTGCTGGAGTCGTTGTTGCGGTCCGGTTTTTTGTGTTCGTTGTCTCTAGGTGTAGGCGTGGTTTTTCCAGGCGCTGCACAATCTTACCCAACTTCTGTTCCGCGCGGACCTCCCGCGCTTCCTTCTCGATATCAAGTAAAAACGTTGGTACTGGCCCCCAATTCGCTTCCATCTTATCACCCTCCCGGTGAAGTTTGTGATCGCATGCTGCTACTACTGCCGTTTAAGGCACCTTGCTGCTCTCGTACAGTAGGTACAGGCCTTCCCCTGTGCCGATCCAGGTTTTATTCGCAGCCGTGTCGGGACGCACTGCGGTTATGATATCACTACCCAGGCTGTCGCTGGTGGAACTCGTGGTGTAAGAGCGGAATGCGCTGGCAGGGTACGGCAGGCCCGTTTCGTAGGCGGCAAGGCCAGACAGGGTGCCTATCCACATGATGTTATCAACCTTATCGTGGGCCAGCGCCCGTACCTG